>NZ_JAFEHE010000007.1:0-206477 GCF_016887925.1 Pseudomonas sp. MIL9
TCCGATGCCAGAGGTCTGGCATCGGATTTTCTAGGAAGCCCGGCTTTGACTCAAATGCTTAAGTGAACAGCATTACGCGAAGTGCGGGCTTTTTTTCGCCTGGAGAAAAGAATGCGCGCCTCACCCAAGGCCAGTGGGACGCCCTGATGAGTTTCACCTGCAACCTGGGCGCGGCAAACCTTGGGTCGTCCAATCTGATGCGTCGACCGGTTGGGTCGACAGCCTAGCGTTTCAAGTTGAGCGGATGTCACTGCCACCTGATGCAAATGGCACGCTATGACAGTGCATCCGTTTTTGGACGAGACGTTAAATGATGAAGTCCCGGTTCGCCGCTGGAACGTTGTACTGAAGCGTCAGACGGTCGTCCCATCCATTGCCAGCCCGGAAAACTCCTGCATTGCATCCAGCAACGCCTCTCGGAAATACGCCTTCGACGCCCGATCGCAGAGGATGTGCAAGCTTGCCTGCTGCGCCGTACTTGAGTTGATCACGATCACGTTGATCCGCGCCGCTGAGGTTTGCGCCACCGTACCCGGGCCGAACGCCTGCGGGCTCAAGTCGACGCCGCAGAGTTTGGCCATCACCTCGCTCAGGTGTTCGCCCGTCAGTTGAAAGCAGGCGTGGCTGTCCTGACGCGGCAGCAGATAGTTGGCCTGGTGGTCCAGTTCCCACCGGGCTTCTTCGTCGGCGATGCGTTGGCCCTGATCTTCGGGACTGCCCAGCAGTAGGTACTCGGTCTGGGACAGGCGCGCTACCTGGCTGCCATCGGCTTGAATCACCGCGCGGTTGGGCGCATCTGGCAGGACGAAGCGGCGGCTGCGCAGGTACTCGGCACTGTGGGCGCCGCGGAAACCGACCCGGGGCAGGTCGGTCAAGTCGGCCAGGCGGCACCCCGGCAACGGTGTCAGGGCTTGCCGGGTGATGCTGTGTTGTTCTCTCAGACTGGTCATGACTCAAAGCTCCTGGCGTTGGTTGTCGGGATCGAAGAAGGGTAACTGCACCACCTCGGCCTGGACCACGATGCCACCCTCGACGCGGATTGGAATGCGCTGCCCCGGCGTGCTTTGGTCGATGCCGGCGTAAGCCAGGCCGATGATCTTGCCCAGGCTTGCGGAATATTCGCAGGAGGTGACGTTGCCGCTGATCTCCGGGCCGTTAAGCACCAGATGGCCTTCCAGCGGTTGCAGGCTGTCTTTGGGCAGGCTGAAACCCACCAGTTTGCGTTTCAGTGGTTGGGCTTCGAGGATATCCACCGAGCGCCGGCCGACGAAAAATGGCTTGTTGCGACTGACTGCCCAGCCCATGTCGATTTCTGCCGGATGGGTCATGCCATCGGTGTCCTGGCTGATGATCACATGGCCTTTTTCCAGGCGCAGCAGACGTTGGGTTTCGACGCCGAAGGGACGTATATCGTGTGCTTTCCCGGCCTCGATCAGCGCGTCCCAGAGTTTCAGCCCGTGGCGCGCGGGTACATGGATTTCATAACCCAGTTCACCGACGAACCCGACCCGCAATAACCTGGCCTTGATGCCGGCAACCGTACCCAGGCGGACGCCCAGATAAGGGAACGCTTCAGCGCTCAGATCCAGATCGGTACAGACTTTCTCCAGCACCCGGCGTGAATCCGGACCGGCAACATTGACCGCGCAAATGGCCGCGGTGACGTTGGCGACGTCCACGTCCAGGCGCCATTGTGCGTTCCACTTGAGCATTTGCTGATAGATACGGTCGACGCCGCTGGTGGTGGCGGTGACGTAGAAATGGTTCTCGGCGAAACGAGCGCACACACCGTCATCGATCACGACCCCATGTTCATTGGTCATCAGCGCATAGCGCGAGCGGCCGACCGGCTGCTTGAGGAAGGCAAAGGTGTACATGCGGTTGAGCAGTTCGGCGGCATCCGGGCCTCGCACGTCGAGACCGCCCAGCGTCGACACATCGATAATCCCGACCTTGTTGCGCACATGCAGTGCTTCGGCCTGCATACAGGCGTCGCGATCCCTGGCAGTGCCATAGTAGGCCGGCCGCTGCCAGATCCCGGCGGGCATCATCTTCGCCCCGGCTTGTACATGCCGGGCATGCATCGGTGTTTGCCGGTACGGATCGAACGCTCGACCGGCCACGTGCGCCAGCTTTTCCGCCACAAACGGTGGGCGTGCCGTGGTAACTCCGGTTTCGCTGATGTTGCGCTGCGTTGCCCAGGCGACCAACCGCGCGGTTGGCAGCGCCGAGTGACGTCCCTGGGAGGGGCCCATGCCCACGGTGGAGTAACGCTTGACCAGTTGCACATCGCGATAGCCAATCCGGGTGGCATTGACGATGTCCGCCACTTGCAGGTCCTCGTCGAAGTCGACGAAGTCCTTGCCCTTGGGGTGGGGGAAGATCGGCCAGTTGAAGTTGACCCGAACCTCGCTGCCCAATGGTGCGCGTTGTGCGCTGACTGCCAGCCCTAGCGCGAGCGCGGCATCAGCGCCGGCATTCATGCCATCGGCGATCACGTTGTCGAGGCTGTGACGACCATTGACCGAGCCTGCGACCGCGAGGTTTTGCGGCAGGCCACTGAGGGTGAATTCGGCGCGCTGATCGTCGTAGGCGAGTTTGCCGCCCGCCTGACAGAGCAATTGATAGACCGGCATGTAACCGGCGGACATGCACAGCAAGTCGCAATCCAGGCGTTGTCCGCTTTCTGCGACCTGACCCTGGGCGGTGATCTTGCGCACCACGACGCCGTTGATATGACGCATGCCTTTCTCGTGCAGCGCTTCATACACGGTGCTGTTGCGCTGGCAAGGGATCTTGCGCTGAGCCAGTGCCTGCAGCATGGACTCATCGCCGGGACCATGACGCAAGTCCACCACGGCGGCGACTTCCACGCCCTGATCGTACAGATCCAGAGCGGCGAGGTAACCGTCATCATTACCCGTCAGCACCACCGCGCGTTTGCCCGGCTTGACCGCATACAACTTCATCAAGCGTTGCGCAGCGCTGGTCAGCATCACACCCGGCAAATCGTTGTTGCGAAACACCACCGGTTGGTCGAACGCGCCGCTGCACACCAGGCATTGGCGGGCACGCACCTTGTACATGCGCTTGCCCTGGATGACCGGCAGGTAGTTGTCGGTGAACCAGGCATTGCAGGTCGCGTCGGTCAGGATCCGGATATTGGCGTGTTGCTCCACCGCAGACAGCAGCTCGCGGCGCAGGTCTGTGGCTCTTTTGCCTTCGATATCGAAACGGGCATAGTTCAACGACCCTCCGAGAATCGGTTGTTGTTCAATGAGCAACACCTTCGCCCCGGCATTGGCCGCTGTCAGCGCCGCATGCAACCCGGCTGGCCCGGCACCGATCACGGCAATGTCGGTGAACAGGTAAGCCTTGTCGTAATACTCGGGCTGGAACTTCAGGTCGAGTACACCGAGGCCGGCCTTTTTGCGAATGATCGGCTCCCAGACTTTCCACATGCCCTTGGGCTTGTAGAAGGAGCGATAGTAAAAGCCCACCGGCATGAATTTGGAAAACTTGCCCAGGTAGGCGTCACGGTCGTTGTCCAGCGAGCCGTTGACGTTCTGCGCCGTGACCTGCAAACCGGCCGACAGCGCGTATGCATCGGCCAGCACATTTGGCTCCTGGGGCAATTGCACCAGGCTGTTGGCGTCTTGTCCGGCCATGGTCAGCGGGCCGCGCGGGCGGTGGTATTTGAACGAGCGCGAGATCAGGAAGCGACCATTGGCCAACAGGGCGCTGGCGATGCTGTCACCTTGCAGGCCTTGATAGCGATGACCGTCGAAACTGAAATCCAGCGGCTGATCACGGTCGATCAGCAGGCCCATCGGGGCGGGTAGGCGGTTCATCCTGCGATCTCCTTGGCGGCGCTGAAGTCGACGCGGGCGGTGAAAAGTTCTTTGGGGTCGAAGGTGCGAAGGATTTCATCGCTGACGGTGTGGCGCTCCGCCAGAAACCAGTAGCTCGACGGCGTATGCATCCACCACTCGCGTACCACTCCGGCGAGGTTGTCGGTGTTGAACACGTAGTCCGCCCATTCGGCATCGGTGCAGCGGACGGGATCGGGCATGGGCTTGAACTCGCCGCCATAAGTGAATTCGCTGATGTTGCGAGGCCCGTTGAGCGGGCAATTGATGATTTTCATGGTCCGCTCTCCGTCAGTGGCTGGCCGCCGTAGCGCCCATTTCGTTGACTTGCTGGAAGGTCGAAAAGCGCTCGAGGCCGAAAGGCTTGATCAGATCCGGCACCTTGCCGCCGCTGGCCACCAGTTCTGCCATGGTCTTGCCGCAGATCGGTGTAGCCTTGAAACCCCAGGTGCCCCAACCGGCGTCTAGGTAGTAATTTTTCACCGGCGAAAGCCCCATGATCGGGCTGTAATCCGGGGTCATGTCGGTGATCCCGGCCCATTGGCGCATCAGCTTGGCGTTGGCCAGAAACGGGAACATTTCGATGGCGTGCGCCAGCAGGCTCTCCTTCAGATCAAGCGTGGAGCGGGTGTTGAACAGCGGATAAGGATCGGAGCCGCCGCCGAACACCACCTCGCCACGGCTGGTCTGCTGCACGTAGCAATGCAGCGCCGAAGAGCTCACCAGCGGATCAAGGAACGGTTTGAATGGCTGAGTGACCATCGCTTGCAGCGGAAAGGTCTGGATCGGCGAACGAATCCCGGCCTTGGCCATCAGCAGCGAACTGTGCCCGGCGATGGCCTGCACGGCGCAGCCGCACTTGATGGTGCCTCGATTGGTCTTGACCGCCGTGATCGCGCCGTTCTCGATGATCAGGTCCTGAACTTCGGTGAGTTGATGGATCTCCACGCCGCGTTTGGCCGCCTGCTTGGCGTAACCCCAGGCGACGGCGTCGTGTCGCGCGGTGGCGCCGTCGATGTGCCAGAGGCCCGCGATGACCGGCAGGTGACCAGGGTCGAGGTTGAGGCTGGGCACCAGTTCGCGAATCTGCTGGCGGTCGATCATTTCGCTGCGGCCACCGAAGTGCTTGTTGACCTCGGCCCGCTGACGGAACGAACGCACGGTGGCATCGGTGTGGGCCAGGGTCAGTTGGCCACGCTCGGAGTACATGATGTTGAAATCGAATTCGTTGGACAGGGACTGGAACATCCGCACCGACTCGGCGTAGAAACGCACGCCTTCGCTGGTCAGGTAGTTGGAGCGGATCACCGCCGTGTTACGTGCGGTATTGCCACCGCCCAGATAGGACTTCTCCAAGACCGCGATATTGGTAATGCCGTGGTACTTGGACAGGTAATAGGCGGTGGCCAGGCCGTGGCCGCCGGCACCGATGATCACCACGTCATAGCTGGGCTTGAGTTCCCGGGGCGGCGGTAGATCGACTTCCACCGGGTACTCCGAACTCAGCCCGTACTTCAATAGATTGAACGGCATAGGGCCTCCGATTGGCTGCGTTGCGCCTGATGTTGCATCCGGGCTGCGGTTACGGTGTTTTTCATCAAAAAGGCAATAGTCATCGGGCCGACGCCACCGGGAACCGGGGTGATCGCCGCGACGTGGGGCAGGGCGCTGTCGAAATCGACGTCGCCCACCAGACGGCTGCGGCCCTGGTCGTCGATGCGGTTGATGCCGACATCAATGACCACGGCGCCGGGTTTCAGCCAGCTGGCGTCGATCAGTTTCGGCCGCCCTGCGGCGGCGATGACGATGTCGGCCTGACGGCACAAGGCCTGTGGGTCCGGGCTGCGCGAATGCAGCACGGTCACTGAGCAATCGGCCTTGAGCAGCAGGGCGGCCATGGGTTTGCCGACAATATTCGAGCGGCCGATCACCACGGCGTGTTTACCGCGCAGATCGCCGCAGGTTTGCTCCAGCAGGTACAGGCAGCCGCTGGGTGTGCAGGGGGCGAGCACCGTGCGGCCCTGGCTGAGGCCACCGACGTTTTCACTGTGAAAACCATCGACGTCCTTGGCCGGGGCGATGGCCTCCAGGGCGCGCAATTCATCGATGTGAGCCGGCAACGGCAATTGCAGCAAAATGCCGTTGATCGAACGGTCGGCATTCAGCGTGGCAATCAGGTTCAGCAGTTGTTCGGTGCTGGTGTCGCTGGACAGTCGATGCTCCACGGAGCGAATGCCCACCTCTTCGGCGCGCAGGATTTTGTTGCGCACGTAAACCTGGCTGGCCGGGTCGCTGCCCACCAGAATCACCGCCAGGGCCGGTTGAATGTCTCGCTCGCGCAGGCCGTCCACGTCCTGGCGGACCTGAAGCAGAACGCGGGCGGCGGCGGCTTTGCCGTCAATCAGTCTGGGCGTGTTCATCGAAAGATCACCGTTCTGTCCTGGTTGAGGAAAACCCGGTGTTCCAGGTGGTACTTGACCGCCTTGGACAGGGCCACGGTTTCGGTGTCACGACCGGTGGCGACCAGGTCGTCCGGCAGATAGACGTGATCGACGCGCTGCACTTCCTGTTCAATGATTGGCCCTTCGTCGAGGTCGCTGGTGACGTAGTGCGCCGTAGCGCCGATCAGCTTCACCCCGCGCTGGTAGGCCTGGTGATAAGGCTTGGCACCTTTGAACCCCGGCAGGAACGAGTGATGGATGTTGATCGCCCGGCCCGAGAGTTGCTTGCACAGGTCATCGGAAAGGATCTGCATGTAGCGCGCCAACACCACCAGTTCGGTGCCGGTGTCGTCGACAACTTTCATCAGCTCGGCCTCCTGACGGGCCTTGGTGTCTTTGGTCACCGGCAGATAGATGAAGCGGATGCCCTCGCGCTCGGCCATGGGCCGCAGGTCCAGGTGGTTGGAGACGATGGCGGTGATGGTCATGTCCATCTCTCCCTTGTGGTAGCGGTAGAGCAGGTCGGTCAGGCAGTGGTCGAACTTGCTGACCATCAGCAGTACACGCATCGGTTCGCGGGTGTCGTGCAGTTCCCAGGTCATGTCGAATGCCTTGGCGACGTCGCTGAAGCCTTCCTTGATCTGCTGGATATCACCCAAGTGGCCGTCGTTGAAACGGAACACGGCGCGCATGAAAAAACGGCCGCTGAAGTCGTCGTCGAATTGCGCCATCTCCCCGATGTAGCAACCGTTGTCTGCCAGGTAGGTGGTGACGGCCGCGACGATACCGGACACTGCGGGACAGGTGATCTTGATGATGAAATGGTTTTTTTCGTGTTGCATGACACGTCCTCGGGAAGATGGCGGCAGCTCATCGCATAGCGAAAAAAACAGGGCAAACAGCGATCTCGTCCATGAGTGAGTTTTCTTATGGGGAATAAAATATTCCTGAAGTTGGCTTTATAGGGGAATGCCCGCGCCGCGTCCAGAATTTTTGTGAAAGTTTTTTAACTGGCAGGAAAACGCCTGAGGCCGACACAGGTCGGCCTCAGGGTTGGAATCGAAGGGGAGTGGGGCGGGGATTATTCTTTGTCGTTGCCGTAATTCATGATCGACAGCAGGCGGATCGGCACTTGCACCAGTTGTTCCGGGCCATGGGGGATTTCCCCTTCGAAAGTCAGGCTGTCACCAGCTTCCATGCGGTACAGCTGATTGCCATGGCGATAGATCAGTTCGCCTTCGAGCAGGTGGAGAAACTCGGTGCCCGGATGGGAGAAGGTCGGAAACTCCTCGCTGGCGTCGTCCATGCTCACCATGTAGGCCTCGAAACTCTTCTTCGGCCCGCGCGTGTGATTGAGCAGATGGTAGGTATGGCCTTTCTCGGTTCCGCGGCGAACCACTTCCATCCCTTGATCGGCCTTGACCAACTGCGCGCTGCCGTCTTGCTGGTCGTATTCACTGAACAGCTTCGACAGCGGCAGGCCGAGCACATCGCACAGGCGGCTCAGGGTATCGAGGCTGGTGGAGACCTGGGCGTTTTCAATTTTGCTCAACATGCCCTGGCTGATGTCGGCAATTTTCGCCACGTCGGACAATTTCAGGTCCTGCGCCTGGCGCTGGCGTTTGATTTGCAAACCCAGGTATTGCTCAAGCTTGAGGCGCGGGGCAGTTTCGGTCGGCATAGTCTTTAGATCCTGCACACTTTCTGTTCAGTAATATTAGTTTCGCACTGAGAAAGTGCAAATCACGGCGTTCCTTTCCATCCCGGTGGGCGATATTCCCGCCGGGAAAAGAATATTCCCATATATACAGCACAAAAGCGCTGGTTACGGCACTTCGGCTTTTCATTCGCGATTCTGGCAAGGGCCTTGCATTCCTGTTGGGAAACTTACTTTCTTTTCAGGAATATCAAAGGAAAGTGACACCCATCCCCAATGATTTGCCCTTTTTCGCCAGGAGTGACGAGCAATGTTGCCAGCAGAAACCCAGCGCATCATCGACAAGCACGGGATCAAGTATGTGCTTGCGCAGTTTGTCGATATCCATGGTTCGGCCAAAACCAAATCGGTGCCGATCTGTGGACTCAAGGCCGTGGCCGAGGACGGCGCAGGTTTTGCCGGATTCGCCATCAGTGGCATGGGCATGGAACCCCACGGCCCGGACTTCATGGCCCGTGGCGATTTGTCCACGCTGATGCCTGTGCCCTGGCAACCGGGTTATGGCCGGATCGTGTGCATCGGTCATGTCGACGGCAAGCCGCATCCTTATGACAGCCGTTACGTGCTGCAGCAGCAGGTTCGTCGCCTGGAAGACAAGGGCTGGACGCTCAACACCGGCCTGGAGCCCGAGTTCAACCTGATGCGCCGTGACGAGCAGGGCAAACTGCAGCTGGTCGATGCCAGCGACAACCTGGACAAGCCTTGCTACGACTACAAAGGCCTGTCGCGCTCCCGGGTGTTCCTCGAACGCCTGACCGAGGCGTTGCAGGCGGTGGATTTCGAGGTCTATCAAATCGACCACGAAGACGCCAATGGCCAGTTCGAGATCAATTACACCTACAGCGACGCCATGACCTCGGCGGATCGATTCACGTTCTTTCGCATGGCCGCCGGCGAGATCGCCAATGACCTGGGCATGATCTGCTCGTTCATGCCCAAGCCTGACCCGAAACGCGCCGGCAACGGCATGCACTTTCACCTGTCGATCAGCAGCGCCGAGAACAAGAACCTGTTCTTTGATGCCAGCGACCCGAGCGGCATGGGGCTGTCGAAAATGGCCTATCACTTCGCCGCCGGCCTGCTTGCCCATGGTCCGGCGCTCTGCGCTTTCGCCGCACCGACGGTCAACTCCTACAAGCGTCTGGTGGTGGGCCACTCGTTGTCCGGCGCGACCTGGGCGCCAGCCTTTATAGCGTTCGGCGCCAACAACCGTTCGGCGATGGTGCGGGTGCCCTACGGTCGCCTGGAATTTCGCCTGCCGGACGCCGGTTGCAATCCTTATCTGGTCAGCGCGGCGATTATCGCCGCGGGCCTCGACGGTATCGACCGCCAGCTGGAAATCGACCACGTCTGCAATGAAAACCTCTACAGCCTGAGCCTTGAGCAGATCGCTGCGAAGGGCATCAAGACCCTGCCGCAATCGCTCAAGGAAGCCTGCGACGCGCTGGAAGCCGACCCGCTGTTTGCCGAAGTGATGGGGCCGCAGATCGTTGGCGAATTCATCAAGCTCAAGCGCATGGAGTGGGTGGAATACAGCCGCCACGTTTCCGACTGGGAAGTGCAGCGCTACACCGAATTTTTCTAGGCGCCAGCCGGCGCGCCCAACCGAACCATCTCGCAGCTTGAAACTTGCGGCTGCCGAACGTAGTGAGGACTGTTGTCATGTGTGGAATCGTAGGCCTTTACCTGAAAAACCCGCAGCTGGAATCCCGGCTCGGCCAGCTCTTCGAACCGATGCTGCAGGCCATGACCGATCGTGGCCCGGACAGTGCAGGCTTCGCCATTTATGGCGATGAAGTGGCCGATGGCTGGGTCAAGCTGACCTTGCAGGCGACCACCGAAGCCTTCGACTGGAAAACCCTGATGGGCGCGCTCGAAGGCCGTCTGGGCTGTTCGCTGGACTGGTTTCAGAACGCCAGCGCCGCCGTATTGAAGATCCATTCGGAAGAAGCGCCAGTCCGTCTGGCCCTTGCCGAACTGGCCCCGAGCGTTCGCATCATGAGCGCCGGGCAGAGCATCGAAATCCTCAAGGGCATGGGCTTGCCCCAGGAAATTTCCCAACGCTTCGGCCTGGCCAGCATGAAGGGCAGCCACATCATCGGCCACACCCGCATGGCCACCGAAAGCGCGGTGACCATGGAAGGCAGCCATCCGTTTTCCACCGGCGCCGACCTGTGCCTGGTGCACAACGGTTCGCTGTCCAATCACTTTCGCCTGCGCCAGGAACTCAAGCGCGAAGGCATCCATTTCGAAACCGACAACGACACGGAAGTGGCCGCCGGCTACCTGACCTGGCGCCTGCAACAAGGCGACTCGCTCAAAGAAGCGCTGGATCATTCGCTGGAGGACCTGGACGGCTTCTTCACGTTCGCCATTGGCACCCGCAATGGCTTTGCGGTGATCCGCGACCCGATTGCCTGCAAACCGGCGATTCTCGCCGAGACCGACGATTACGTCGCCATGGCCTCCGAATATCAGGCGCTGTCGAGCCTGCCGGGTATCGAACACGCCAGGATCTGGGAGCCGGCACCGGCCACCCTGTACATCTGGGAACGCGAGTCAGCTTAAGGAGCGCACACATGAAAACCATCGATCTTTCCACTGCCACCGTGCGTGACCTCAATCAGGCGCTGCATGACCAGGCCAACAACGTCGAAGACCGCGAGTGGGTGGTGACTCATTCCAACGGCAAGCACAACCTTGCAGTTGGGGTGAACCAGGCCGTGTCCATCGATATCCAGGGGCACGCCGGCTACTACTGCGCGGGCATGAACCAGAAAGCGTGCATCACCGTGCATGGCAATGCCGGTGTCGGCGTCGCGGAAAACATGATGTCGGGCATGGTGCGGATCAAGGGCAGTGCGTCCCAGGCCGCAGGCGCCACCGCCCATGGCGGGTTATTGGTGATCGAAGGCGATGCCGGTGCCCGTTGTGGAATTTCCATGAAAGGCATCGACATTGTGGTCGGCGGCAGCATCGGTCACATGAGCTGCTTCATGGGCCAGGCCGGACGCCTGGTGGTGTGTGGCGATGCCGGCGATGCCCTGGGCGATTCGCTGTACGAAACCCACATCTATGTGCGGGGTACCGTCGCTTCCCTGGGCTCGGACTGCATCGAAAAAGAGATGCGCGCCGAACACCTGGAAGAACTGCAAGTTTTGCTCAACCGCGCCGGTTTCGAGCACAAACCGTCTGAGTTCAAGCGCTACGGCTCGGCCCGTCAGTTGTACAACTTCAAAGTCGATAACGCGTCCGCGTACTGATCCACGCGAGGAGAACAGATATGAGCGACAAGACCACTCCAGTGCTGCGCGAGTCAGCTACCTTCGACCGCCTGACCATCCAGGAAATCCAGCGCGCTGCGGAAACCGGCATCTACGACATTCGCGGCGGCGGCACCAAGCGCAAATTGCCGCACTTCGACGACTTGCTGCTGCTCGGCGCCAGCGTGTCGCGCTACCCGCTCGAAGGCTATCGGGAGAAGTGTGGCACTGATGTGATCCTCGGCAACCGGTTCGCCAAGAAGCCGATTCACCTGAAGATTCCGGTGACCATCGCCGGCATGAGCTTCGGTGCTTTGTCGGCCAATGCCAAGGAGGCCTTGGGCCGTGGCGCGACCATCGCGGGCACCAGCACCACCACCGGTGACGGCGGCATGACCCCGGAAGAACGCGGCCAGTCGCAGCATTTGGTCTATCAGTATTTGCCATCGCGCTATGGCATGAACCCGGACGATCTGCGCAAGGCCGACGCCATTGAAATCGTCCTGGGGCAGGGCGCCAAACCCGGTGGCGGCGGTATGTTGCTGGGGATGAAAGTCACCGAGCGCGTGGCCGGCATGCGCACGTTGCCGATCGGTGTCGACCAGCGCAGCGCCTGCCGTCACCCGGACTGGACCGGGCCGGATGACCTGGCGATCAAAATTGCCGAGATCCGGGAAATCACCGATTGGGAAAAACCGATCTACGTGAAAATCGGCGCGAGCCGGCCGTACTACGACGTCAAGTTGGCGGTAAAAGCCGGGGCTGACGTGATCGTGCTCGACGGCATGCAAGGCGGCACTGCAGCAACTCAGGAAGTGTTCATCGAACACGTCGGGATCCCGATTTTGTCGGCCATTCCGCAAGCGGTACAGGCTTTGCAAGAGATGGGCATGCATCGCAAGGTTCAGTTGATCGTTTCCGGAGGGATTCGCAACGGTGCCGACGTCGCCAAGGCGATGGCGCTCGGTGCGGATGCAGTGGCCATCGGGACGGCGGCGCTGATTGCCTTGGGCGATAACCATCCACGCCTGGACGAGGAACTGAAGAAAATCGGCTCGGCCGCCGGTTTCTACGATGACTGGCAGAACGGCCGCGACCCGGCCGGTATCACCACGCAGGACCCGGAACTGTCCAAGCGCCTGGACCCGGTGGAAGGTGGTCGCCGTCTGGCCAACTACCTGCGCGTCATGGTGCTGGAGGCACAGACCATGGCCCGGGCCTGCGGCAAGTCGCACCTGCACAACCTCGATCCCGAGGATCTGGTGGCATTGACGGTGGAGTCGGCGGCCATGGCGCGGGTGCCGCTGGCGGGAACCAACTGGGTTCCGGGCGCTGGGTACTGAGACGAAACCTGTGGGAGCGAGCCTGCTCGCGATAGCGGTGTATCAGTCAGCTAAAAGGCTGCTGAACCAACCCCATCGCGAGCAGGCTCGCTCCCACAAGTCCTGTTCATGGCACTTATATTCGAGAGGCCGAAAAGGCCCGTGTCTCATTCTTAATTGCTCGCTGCCAGACACTTTCCATTCTTTTGCAGGAGCTTTGAACATGATCAATCGTCTTCTCGGCAAAACCCTTCTCGGCGTACTGGCGGCCGGCGCACTCGCGCCGCTCGCCCAGGCGGCCGATGCACCCACCTTGAACACCGGCAGCACCGCCTGGATGGTGACCGCCACGGTGCTGGTGCTGTTCATGTGTCTGCCGGGCCTCGCATTGTTTTATGGCGGTCTGGTGCGGGCGAAAAACATGCTCTCGCTGTTTACCCAGTGCTTCGGCATCGCCGGCCTGGTCGGCGTGCTGTGGGTGATCTATGGCTACAGCATGGTGGTCGACAGTACCGGCATGGTTGAGGGGCAGGTGACGTTCAACAGTTTTGTCGGTGGCTTGAGCCGGGCCTTTCTGGCCGGCATGACCCCGGATAGCCTGGTCGGTGATATCCCGGAAGGCGTGTTTGTCACCTTCCAGATGACCTTCGCGATCATTACCCCGGCGCTGATTGCCGGTGCATTCGCCGAGCGCATGAAGTTCTCGGCAGCGCTGTGGTTCATGGCGCTGTGGTTCACCCTGGTTTATGCGCCCGTCGCCCACATGGTCTGGGGTGGTTCGGGCGCCTTGATGCATAACTGGGGCGTTCTTGATTTTGCCGGCGGCACTGCGGTGCATATCAATGCCGGCGTCGCTGCCTTGGCCGCGTGCCTGATTCTCGGCAAGCGCAAGGGCTACCAGAATGCGCCGATGCCGGCCCACAACCTGAGCCTGACCATGACCGGTGCGGCGATGCTCTGGGTGGGCTGGTTCGGCTTCAATATCGGTTCCGGCGGCGGTCTCAATGGCACTTCGGGCATTGTCATGCTCAACACCCAACTGGGTGCCTGCGCGGGGATTCTCGGCTGGATGTTCACGGAGTGGTTCAAGGTCGGCAAGCCGAGTGCTTTGGGCCTGGCCAGCGGTGCCTTGGCCGGTTTGGTCGGCATTACCCCGGCCTGTGCGTATGTGGGCGTAGGCGGCGCGTTGGCCATCGGTCTGCTGTGCGGGGTGTTCTGCTACCTGAGCGTCACTGTGCTGAAACGCCGCTTCGGTTATGACGACAGCCTCGACGTGTTTGGCTTGCACGGCATCGGCGGCATGATTGGCGCGGTATTGACCGGCGTGTTCTGCGTGCCGTCCCTGGGCGGGTTGGTGGAAGGCGTGAGCATGGGCGCTCAGGTCGTGGCGCAGATCAAGGGCGTGTTGCTGACGACGGTGTACTGCTTCGCCATCAGCTGGATCATTCTCAAGGTGATCAACGCCGTCATCGGCTTGCGTGCCGATGAATCGGTGGAGGACATGGGGCTGGATCTGGCTGAACACAACGAGAGTGCCTACAACCACTGATCGTTGCTATTGAATGACACGGCCCACCTTCGAGTGGGCCGTTTTCGTGGTGCTCAGTTCAACGCTGCATCACTGATCGACTTTCGCTAGCGCGCTTGGGCGGCACGCTGCAATTGACTGGCGATCAGGGTGTTCTTCAGCAGATACGCAATGGTCATCGGCCCCACGCCTCCCGGAACCGGCGTGATCGCACTGGCAACAGTGCGTGCACTGGCGTAGTCGACATCGCCCACCAAATGATTGCCGCGTTCGTCGGTGATGCGATTGATGCCGACATCGATCACCACCGCTCCGGGTTTGAGCCAGCTGGCATCGATCAGCCGTGGCCGACCCACCGCTGCAACGACGATGTCCGCCAGTCGACACAGCGCCGGGGCATCGACGCTGCGCGAGTGGACCACGCTGACCGAGCAGTTGGCCTGCAACAGCAAGGTCGCCATGGGTTTGCCGACAATGTTCGAGCGGCCGATGACTACCGCGTGCATGCCGCTCAAGTCACCGCAGGTTTCGTGCAGCAGGCGCATGCAGCCGCTGGGTGTGCAGGGGGTCAGTACTTCGATGCCTTGCACCAGGCCGCCGACGTTTTCCCGATGGAAGCCGTCCACGTCCTTGATCGGATCAATGGCATGAATCACCGCTCCTTCGTCGATATGGACCGGCAATGGCAGCTGCACCAGGATGCCGTTCACCGTGGCATCGGCATTCAGTTGCGCAATCAGTTCCAGTACTTGCGCCTGGCTGGCGGTTTCCGGCAGACGGTATTCAAGAGAGCGGATCCCTACGTCCTTGGCCCGCAGCAGTTTGTTGCGCACGTAGACCTCGCTGGCCGGGTCTTCACCGACCAGCAGCACGGCCAGGGCGGGGTAAATCTGCTGTCCGGCCAGGATCAGAACCTCTTCTCGAACTTCGTCGAGAACCTGGGCAGAGATGGCTTTGCCGTCGATAACGCGGGCAAGAGCGGGGGTGGTGCTGAGCAAAATAGTCACCGTCGTCTTGATTGATAGGGGGGGGCGAAATGATCATCGAGGCGTCGTTGCGCCCCGATGATCCATCAGAGACCTGCAGGCAAGGGCGCTCAGGCTACCAGTTGATGGCAACCGTACACCACCAGTACACCGGCGATCAGCGTGGCATAAGGCAACCAGCCAGCGCGTTTTTGACCGGCATCGGCCTGAATGTACAGGTCGCTGAGCATTGCTTCCGGGAAGCGCCCTTTGTCCTGCACGTAGTGCCGGTAGCAGAACACCGGAAGAATCAACAGCGCCAGCAACAGGCCGGTCACCAGGGTTCCGGCGCCCCAGATATCGGCTCCCAGCCCCATGCACGCCAGGTTGACGAAGCTCAGGACGCCACCCGCGGCCAAGAGCACGGTCGGGGCCTTGTACGGGCGTATCCAGTCGGGACGGTCCAGGCGATGGATCCAGCCGGCATTGAGGTTGAGGAAGTTGAAGATGATGTAGCTGACGTTGGACGCGGCCAGAACGAACACGTAATCGGACATCAGCAACAGCAGCAGGTTGAACGACAAGTCGGTCCACATCGCTGCGGTAGGCGCGCCGTGTTCGTTGGTGCGGCCCAGGTATTTCGGCAGCCAGCCATCGACCGACGCCTGATACAGGGTGCGCGAGGAGCCGGACATCGAGGTCATGATTGCCAGCAGCGTGGCCAGGACCAACATGATCAGCACGATATTGGCCACCAGCTTGCCGCCACCGATGCTGTCCGCCATGACCTGCCCGACGCCCATGCCGCTGTAGATCGCGGGTGACAGCAGACCGCTGTAGACCGCCGGTGTGACCACCGCGCCGCTGGCATCGAGCACCGCCGGGGTCACCAACTGCCCAAGACCGAGGCTGCCCTGGAATGCCAGGGGCACCAGGGTGAACACCAGAATGCACAGCAGGCCGGCGTAGAAGATCGCCTTGAAGGTGTCACGCTTGGGGTCCTTGAATTCCCGGGTGTAGCACACGGCGGTTTCGAAGCCGTAAGTGGACCATGCGGCCATGAACAGGCCGCCGGCCATTAACGACCAACCGGACATGTCCCAAGGCCCGTCGATCACTTGTCCGGCCGCGTCATGGGCCAGCGGGTACAGGGGCAGGAAGTTGGCCTGGGCCGCGTCCCCGGTGAACAACGGCACCACACCCACCAACAACAGAGGTATCAGCGAGGTCACCCCAAGCACCAGCGTCAGGCGTGCCGAGCGCAAGATGCCGCCATGCTGCACGGCGAACACGGTCAGTAGAATCAACAGGCCGATGGCGAATGTCGCGTTGATCCGCAGCGACAGGCCGCTCTTGACCCAACCCAGGTCAAGCAGAGTCAGTTGCCAGGTATTGATCAGCGCATCAGCGGGGAACAAGGCGGTGAGGATGTAACCGGCTGCCAGCCCCGAGCCAATGGACAAAACCGGGGACCAGGCCAGCCAGTTGCACCACACCGAGACCGGTGCGATCAGTTTGCTGTAACGCACCCAGGCCACCGCGCCGTAGACGGAGGCACCGCCGGACTTGTGCGGGAACAGTCCGGCGATTTCGGCATAGGTGAAGGCCTGGATGAAGCCGAACAGGATCGACACGATCCAGACGATCCAGGCCGGTTTGCCGACCGTGGCGGCGATCGCGCCGATAGAGAACAGCACCAGGGCGGGCACGCCACTGGCAACCCAGAACGCCCCGCGCCAATCGATCTTGCGCTGCAGGTTGCCCACTGAATCGGCGGCCTGCGGTACGGCCTCGAACGTAGTCGCTTCCATCTTCGTATTCCCATGTCTGAAAAAAAGCAGGACCCTGTAGGAGCGAGCCTGCTCGCGATGGACAACCAGGCACCGCGAACAGTCAGGCAACCCGCGTTATCGTTGACGTTCATCGCGAGCAGGCTCGCTCCTACAGGTGTGTATGGGCAGTCAAAAGGTTGATCAACTGCGCACCCGGCTCTTGTCCGGGTCGTAGAAAATCGCGGCGGTGACCGTGGCGCTGATGCGCTTCTGCAGGCCATCGATTTTGCCGATCTCCAACGCTGTGCCGACATCGGCGCAGGCCACGTCGACCCGGCACAGCGCGAGGTTGCTGCCCAGCAGCGGTGAGCGGCAGGCACTGGTGACGACGCCGACCTGGGCCCGGCCGCGGTACACCGGGTCGCCGTGGTGGGCGCCTTCGTTACCGCTCAGTTGCAGGCCCACCAGTTTGTGAGCGGGATGGGCACTGCGCCGTAACAGGGCGTCGCGACCGATGAAGTCATCGGTTTTGCTTTTTAACGGCACACTAAAACCGATGCCCGCTTCAAAGGGGTCGGTCTGGTCGCTGAACTCGTAGCCGGCAAAAATCAGCCCGGCTTCGATGCGCAGCATGTCCAGGGCCTCCAGACCCAGTGGCACCAGGCCCAAGGGCTGGCCCAGAGCCCAGATCCGGTCCCAGACCCGTTCGGCATCCTCGGGCTGGCACCAGACTTCGTAGCCCAGTTCGCCGGTGTAGCCGGTGCGCGAGACCATCAGCGGGCAACCGTCGTAACCGTCCAGGCGGCCTACAAGAAAACGGAACCAGCCCAGTGTCTCCAGACTCGGCTGGTTGGGCGCGGTCCAGACCATCTGTTTGAGCAACTCGCGGCTCATCGGGCCTTGCACCGCCAGGTTATGGATCTGCTCGCTGGCGGATTTGATCCAGACCTTCATGCCGAGTTTTTGCGCCTGCTCGCGCAGCCACACCCCGGCGTAGTCTTCGCCGCAGATCCAGCGGAAATTGTCCGGGCCCAGGCGCAGCAGGGTACCGTCGTCGAGCATACCGCCGTGTTCGTGGCACATCGCCGAGTACACCACTTGACCCACCGCCAGACGCCGCACGTCGCGGGTCAGGCAGTACTGCAACAAGGCTTCGGCGTCGGGGCCGATGATTTCGAATTTGCGCAGGGCGGTCAGGTCCATCACCGCCACTCGCTCGCGGCAACCGAGGTATTCCTCGATCGCGCCATAGCCGTCATAGCGCAGCGGCAGCCACCAGTTGCGGTAGTCGGTGAAGCTGCCGGTCAAGGCGCTGGTGCGTGAGTGGAACGCGGACTCACGGGTCAGAATCGGGTCGGCATCAGCCGTGGGTCGAGTGCTCATGGCGATGGAAAAACGCTCCTTTTCGCTGTAGAGGCGGACATGGATATCGGTGGGGTTCCAGCCATTGGCCGGGTCGATGTCATCCGGGCACGAAGTACTGCCGCACACCAAGTCGGTCATGGCGCGCAGCAGCACGTAGTCGCCGGGACGCGACCAGGGTTCGTCCAGGGTCATCTGCTGGTGTGCGTCGATCCCGGTATTGAAGAAAAAATTGATCGCCGGCCAGCCATTGCGGGCCTTGACCCCATGGGACGCGAGCACGCGGCTGAGGTTGTCGCTGCAGTTGTCGTGCCCGAAGTAGCCATGGCTCTCGTAATAGCGCGCGGCACAGGCCAGGGCGAAGGAGTCGTGGCGGCCGACGGTGTCGCGCACCACCTCCAGCATCGGTTGCATCTGCCGGTCGAAAAACTTTGAGAACAATCCCGGTGCCGGGTAGGCGCTGCCGTTCAGGGTGCGGGTCACGGTCTGGTCCAGGTCCAGTTCCAGACCGCGATCCAGTGCCCGTCGATCCAGAGCGACGAAGTCCGAGCACTGGCGACCGGCGACATCCAGCACCTGCACATACTGACCTTTGCCAACGGTGTAACTGTGGGCGGTGCCGGCGCCGAGGGTGAACTCGTCGAGCAACTCGCCCAAGGGATCGGGCAACGCGGGAAGCAGCAGCGGCGAGGGGTTGGCCCGAGTCACCAGCAGCCGCAGCTCGCTGGGCCGGTATTGCCGGTCAACGGCGGTCGGTCCGTCGGGGGCCGCGACGATCACCAGTAGCTCATCGCTGGCGACGAAGCGGCGGCTGAAGTCGGCAGGGCTGTCCTCGTCCCAGAGTGAGGCGGCGCTGGGCAGCTGTTGGGGATCCATCGCGCGCCGGATCAGGGCCTGGCCAATGCGCCGCGACTGCAAGGTCGGTTTGGCGAGCTGCGCGCTGATGAAACCGCAGTCCGTCGAACCGCTCAGTGCCCAGGCCGCCAGGGCGCTGCGACCGAGCCTATCCACGGCCAGCAATTGGCAAGGTTGCCGGCCTTCGAGGTCGATCACTTGCAGGCTGTCGCCAGGCTGCAACGCGACAAGGGTCAGGCCGCCGGCGGCCACCCGATAACGCTCCAGGGCCGGGGCCCGGGCAAAGAGTCCGGGTTCCCGCGGGCGGGAAACACGAGGTGCGTTCATGGTGAGGCTCCCGGGTCAACCGATCGATTTGACGGACATCGGCGGTTCAGCGAGGTACGCCGCCATGGAGTCGTCAAGGGCATGCAGCCAGGGCGTGTGGTGGGGGGGCGATTGGGTGCCGGTCATCAGCGATCGGTAGGACTTGTCGCGGTAACCCATGATGTCGTGGGCCTTGTCGTGCTTCCAGTGCATGAAGGTGTCGTTGACCGCGGCGATATCGAAGTTCGGGTAGTCGGTGGCGTCCACCAGGTGCTGGATATAGGCCCCCTGGTATTCGAACATCTGCTGGTTGGTTTCAAGCTGCTGTTCACGGGCATGCCATTGCTGGCTATCGGCGGCTCGTTGTGCCTGGTCGGGCAGGGCGATGCGTTGCAGGATCACGTCGCGGGCGTACCAGGCCTGGGCGTCGAACATGTTGAACGAGTACCACTGGTCCTGCATGCCGAGGTAGATCAGTTGCGGGTTGGGCTCCCAGAAAATGCCTTTGTAGAGGTTCATCGGCCATAGCCGATTGTCGGTCTTGAGGCGCAGTTCATCCGGCAGGAACGGGAAGTGATGTTGGTAGCCGGTGCAGAGGATCACCGCATCGATGTGCTTGTGGGTGCCGTCGATAAAGTACGCGCGGTTTTTTTCCAGGCGCTGCAACAGCGGTTTTTCTTCCCAGTTGGCGGGCCAGTCATAGCCCATGGGCGCGGTGCGATAGCAGCTGGTGATGCTGCGGGCGCCGTACTTGTAGCACTGTGAACCGATGTCTTCGGCGGAATAGCTGCTGCCGATGATCAACAGATCCTTGCCCTTGAACTCCAGCGCCTCGCGGAAATCATGGGCGTGCAGGATGCGCCCGCCGAACTGCTCGAATCCGGGGAAGTACGGCACCTTCGGCGTCGAAAAGTGCCCGCAGGCGTTGATCACATAATCGAACTGTTCCGAGGTCCGGGTATCGCTGCCGTGGTCGTGGGCAACCACCGTGAAGCGGCGAGTCGCTTCGTCAAAGGTGACCTGGCGCACCACATTGTTGAAACGGATGTAGTCGCGAACCCCGGCTTTTTCGACGCGGCCCTTGATGTAGTCCCACAGCACTTCCCGTGGTGGATAGGAGCCGATGGGGCGGCCAAAATGTTCTTCGAAGGTGTAGTCGGCGAACTCCAGGCATTCCTTCGGGCCGTTCGACCACAGGTAGCGGTACATGCTGCCATGCACCGGTTCGCCGTTCTCGTCCAGGCCGGTGCGCCAGGTGTAATTCCACATGCCCCCCCAGTCTTGCTGTTTTTCATAGCAGACCAGTTCCGGGATGGGCGTTCCCTGGTCCCTGGCCGATTGAAATGCCCGCAGTTGAGCCATGCCGCAAGGGCCGGCGCCGATGATTGCAACGCGTGTGGTCATGGTCGTATCTCCTGGCTGTTGATCGGAAAAAGGGCTCGCTCAGCGAAAAATCACCGTCTTGTCCTGGTTGATGAACACCCGGTGTTCCAGGTGGTATTTCAGGGCTTTGGAAAGCGCTACGGTTTCGGTATCGCGGCCGATGGCAACCAGCGAGTCGGGCAGGTGGGTATGGTCGACCCGCTGGATTTCCTGCTCGATGATTGGCCCTTCGTCGAGGTCGCTGGTGACGTAGTGGGCAGTGGCGCCGATCAGCTTCACGCCACGGTCGTAGGCCTGGTGATAGGGTTTGGCACCCTTGAAACCGGGCAGGAACGAGTGATGGATGTTGATAGCCCGGCCGGACAGCTGCTGGCACAGGCCGTCGGACAGAATCTGCATGTAGCGGGCGAGCACCACCAGATCGGTCTGAGTGTCCTCGACGATGCGCATCAACTCGGCTTCCTGGCTGGCCTTGCTGTCCTTGGTGATTGGCAGGTAGATGAAGCGAATGCCTTCGCGTTCGGCCATGGCTCGCAGGTCCAGGTGGTTGGAGACCACGGCGGTGATGTGCATGTCCATCTCGCCTTTGCGGTGGCGGTACAGCAGGTCAGTCAGGCAGTGGTCGAACTTGCTGACCATCAGCAGCACCCGGGTCGGCTGACTGCTGCAGAACAGCTGCCATTGCATGTCGAAGCCGCAGGCCAGGTCGCCCAGATCCTCGCGCAGGGCACCGATATCGCCCTTCACGCCGGTGTTGAAGCGGAACACCGCGCGCATGAAAAATTGCCCGGTGAACTCGTCGTCGAATTGCGCCAGCTCGCTGATGTAGCACTGCTGTCCGGCCAGGCAGGTGGTGATCGCGGCAACGATGCCGGACGCTGCCGGGCAATTGATCTTGAGAATGTAATGTTCGTTGGTAGTGTCCATCGAGAGTCCCCTGGAGACAGTGGTTGGAGGCTCAGCCCTTGGCTGTGCGCTTGGTTTTTTCCGGGTCGTCGAAGGGCAGGGCGTGGGTCACGGCGGCGCTTTCCTGGCTGCCGCGCACCTGCAGGGCAATGCCTGGAATCGAGCAGGCGACGCTCATGCGGGCGATGGCCATGGAGCGTTTGCTCAGGCGTGAGTACATGCCGCAGGTGATCACCCCGACTTGCTGGTTGCCTTGCCACAGGGTGTCGCCGGCTTCAGCGGGACGGACGCCTTCGAGCAACACGCCGGTGATCTTGAAGCGCTCCTGGCCGCGCAACCGGAAGTGCTCGTCGGCGCCACGGAATTCGCGCTTGTCCGGGGAGACGGTGAAATCCAGGCCCATTTCCCACAGCGTGTCGCCCGCCTTCTGATCGGCGAAGGGGTACATCTGCGAGTTGTCGTAGGGGAAAAACATCAGCGAGCTTTCCACCCGCAACCAGTCCAGGGCGGTAAAGGCGCAAGGGATGATGCCCAGGCCCGCGCCCTGTTCGAGGATCGTGTCCCACAGCGCCGGGGCATCGGCGGCCTTGCAGAAAATCTCGTAGCCGCGTTCGCCGGTATAGCCGGTGCGGGAGATCATCACCGGGCGATCGAACAGGCGGGTTTGCAGGTGATGGAAGTAAGGCAGTTGACGGATCCCGGGGACGTGCTCGGCGAGAAAGTCCACCGCCAGCGGCCCTTGCAGCGACAGATCGTGCAGGTCGTCATCGAACAGCACCGCCACTTGCCGGCCCTGGGATGAGCGCACCAGCATTTCGTGGCCGTTGCCGGCACCGTGCACCACCATGAACGCGTTGGGGCCGGTGCGGTAGACGATGCAGTCATCGACGAACTTGCCGTCCTCGTCGAGCATCGAGGCGTACACCGACTTGCCGGGGTAGAGCTTGGCGATGTCGCGGGTGGTGGCCCATTGCAGCAGGCTCTCGGCGTGGGGGCCGACGTAATGGACTTTTTTCAGCCCGGACACATCCATCAGTCCGGCCCGGGTGCGAATCGCCTGATGGTGATCGGCCAGGTCGCTGTCGTAGGTCCAGGCAGTGCCCATGCCGTTCCAGTCTTCGAGGTTCGAGCCGAGAGCGCGGTGCCGTTCGGCCAGTGCAGAAATACGCCATGAATGCGTCATGTGAAGATCCTTGTCGGTGAAAGTGGGTCAGGGTTCAGGCCGGGTCGAAGCGGCTCAACCACTCGACCAGGGTCTGTCGGTAGCGGCTCATGCCCTTGTAGTCGGCGATCGGCTCGGGCAGGTCGCGCAGCACACGGTGCAGGCGGCAGCCCCAGCCGGGCTGGGTGACCAGCTCCTGCAGGCTGATCAGGTAGGTGCGGATGCTGAACATCACCGCGTTGCTGCGCGGCAGACGGGCCATCACTTGCAGCTCCACGCGCAGATGCACCTGTTGCCCGACGTTCTCGGCGGTGATGCGGCCGCGGTCGGCGCCCCATTCATGGAACGTCTCGGGGGAGGAGTCCAGGCGCGGGTTGATGGTCAGCGTCCAGTTCAGACGCCGCACCGGCTGCCCCGTTTGCAGGTTGAGCAGGTATTTCAGCGCGCGGTCGAAGATGCCCATCTGGTGGGCCATGGGCACTGGCGAATGCCACTGTTTGAAACTCATGCCGGCGTCGAAGGCCAGGGACCAGTCGGCCGGGCTGGTGACCAGGCCGGCGTCCATGTACAGATCGCCGTCGCGTTGATCGAGCAGGGCGAAATCCCCCTGCACCTGTCGGCCGATGAACTCCAGCGGCTCGCAGGGCAGGCTGGTGGCATCACCGAACACAAAGTGCTGATCGATGTTCAGCAGCGTGTTGCGCCAATGCCAGTGGTCACCTTCACGTTCCAGGGAGAACCACTGCGGATAATCCGCGGCCAGGTGCTCCATGAGCATCTGCAGCGCATCCCAGGCCGCCACTTGCATGTGCGGCAGCACCAGGTAGCGGCGCGGATCCTTGTCCAGCACCAGGGCGCGTTCGGCCATTTCCGAGCGGTAGTGTTCGTCGATGTCGAACCCGTGCTGGTAAACCGAGCCGGGATCCCGGGAGGTCGCCGGTTCGATGTTCACCGAATACAGGTAGCTGTCCTCGGTGAAGGGAAAAGGAAAACGCCGGATGGCGGCGGGGCTGTTGCGAAAGCTGAAATCGTCTCGATAGCTCTGCACGGGGCTTGATTGAATGGTCATGGTCGACTCCTAAAGATCCAGCGAAACGCAAGGGCTGCCGCGGGAGACGCAGGGCATGAGAAAGTCAGCCTGCTCGGCGGGGCTCAGGAAACTGTCGCGGTGTTCGATGTCGCCGCCCACGTGACGGGTCATGCACTGGCCGCAGACCCCGCCGCGGCACAGGTTGGGGATCTGCAGCCCGGCGGATTCCAGGGCTTCGAGCAGGCTTTGTTCGGCGCCGACCCGCAGGCGCCGACCGCTGCGCAGCAGTTCCAGGTCGAAGGGTTGGCCTGGTTGTGGGGCATTGAAGGCTTCCCAGTGCACCCGGCCGGGCGGCCAGCCAAGTGCCTTGGCCTGTTGCCGAACCGCGTCGAGCAACGGTTGCGGGCCGCAGGTGTAAAGGTGGCTGCCCAGCGGTCGATCACGCAGGATCCGGCGCAGGTCCGGGCGGCTGGCGTAGGTGTGCAGGCGCGACCCCAACCGCTGTTGCAACGCCTCGACATAGGCATCGCTCAGGCCCGGACGACAGAGGTAGTGCAATTCGAAGTCGGCCTTGCGTTGTTCCAGGGCCGCGATGTAGGCCATGAACGGCGTGATGCCGATGCCGCCGGCGATCAGGATGTGCAGGCTGGCGGTCGAGTGCAGGGCGAACAGATTGGCCGGTGGCGAAATCTGCAGCGTGTCCCCGACCCGGACCTGCCGATGCAGGTACTGCGAGCCGCCGCGGGAGGTCTCCTGCAGGCGTACGGCGATGCGGTAATGCTGGTTGTCCGCCGGGTCGCTGGTGAGTGAATAGGCATTGCGCAGCTTGCCCTCGGCCAGTGGCAGGTGAACCTGTACATGACTGCCGGGGGAGAACGCCGGCAGGGGCCCGGAGCACGCTTGCAGGGTGAATTCGCGCACCACTGGGGTCAGCATTCTCGCCGCGCTGACCCGAACTTCGATTACGGCGCTCATGACCGGACTCCGGCATAAGGCTGGTCGGGGTTGGTGCAAACGCCGAGGTACGCCCCCAGGCGGCGGGAAAAGTGCTCCCGGACTTCCAGCCTTACATCGCAACCGATGCAGATCAGCAGCGACTCCGCCCCGGTGGCCTGGGTCAGGCCGCAGTGCACGCAATACACCAGGCGCGCACCGGCAATCGTGCGGGTGATGTCGATCTCGTCATTTTCCAGTCCGGCGCTGCGGGCCTCGCCGTGGATGCGCCAGATAAAGGCCTCGTCGCCCATGATGTAGAGATGGCTGCCGACCGTGGCGCTGACCAGCACCTGTTGCAGGCGGCGGGAAAAGTCGGCGTTCTCGCCATTCAGCACCAAGGGCTGTTCCAGTTCCCCGACAACGGACGAGCAGGCGGCCGCCGATTGCATGACCACGATGTGTCGGGTGACGCTTGAACGAGGCAGCGGCGGGCGATAGCGCGGGAGGCTGTGAAGTCGGTCCGGGGCGGCGCTGTGTCTATCCGTCATGTGGGCTTTCCTGGCTGTTCCGCGCCTGTCGAAGGGCGAGAAAGGTGGCGTTGGATCGGGAATTTGTTTCCTGGTGGGGAAGATACTTTCCTATGGGGAAAATCTTCTCAATCCGGAAAAAGGGCTATGCCTTTGGAGATAAGCCTTGCGCAACACCAGTTCGGGGCATGGAAGTTGCTCGTCTTCGCTCAGGGCTGAGTAACCGGACGGGGAGTTATCAATGGTGCGAACACGACCGCAGTGGTGGCCGCTCTGGCTGGGGCGTATTCGCCCCGAACAGGCACGCAGCGTGCGCAAACTGCTGGCCGGATTGCCCTTGTGCCAGGTGCACGCTGACGGTGCCTTGTCGGGTTTTCTGGATCGTTTCGAAGCATTGTTGCCGACCTGCAAACTGAATCTGATCCTGGGCGGCGAAGACCTGGGGCCGGCACGGCGCGGATTGCTCGAGGGCTGTCAGGACGTTGCGCGTTGCCCTTGGCGTGACTCGGCACTGCCTGATGGGGCTCAGGCCTGTGGCCCTTGCCGGCAACGGGGCGTACATCGCCTGCTGTGTGCCTTGCCGCACAGGGACGATTCGAGCAAAGGGGTGTTGTTGCTCGATACCCCACAACCGGTCCATGCAAGCTGGCGCCAGCTGCTGGAAGAGGCGGCGCAGGCGGTCGGCGTCACCGTGCGCTTGCGCTGCTACACCCGTGAACAACAGCGCAAACAGGCTACGTCCCGGCACGGCGCCCTGGCCCGTGAGCTGCACGACTCGGTGGCTCAGCAGTTGGGTTACCTGTCGTATCAGGCGCGTTGGCTGCAGTCGAAGTTGGGCGAGCCTGCGCAGGCCTTCGCCGCGTTGCAGGAACTGTGCGGCGGCTTGAGTCAGCTGCAGCGCCAGGTGCGCGAGCTGATCACCAGCGCTCGTCTGACCATGGATGGGCGTTCGCTGCGCCAGGCATTGGCCGACTCTGTCGCCGAGTTTTCGCGGCGCTGCATCATCGTTTTCGAACTGGACAATCGCCTGACCGATGACGCTTTGAGCCCGGAAACCGAATTGCAGATTCTGCAGATCATTCGCGAGGCACTGGCCAACGCGGTGCGCCATTCCCATGCGCGGCATGTGCGCATCGAGTTGCGGCAAAACCAGGACGGCGATGTCTCGGTGACGGTGGAGGACGACGGCATCGGCCTGAGCCCTGCATCGGGGGAGGACAACCATTTCGGCCTGGCGATTATCCGCGAACGCGCCGCGAGCATCGGCGCCCGGCTGAGCATTGAGGCGATCCGCCCGCACGGGGTTCGCGTACACCTCGGCCTTTGCCATCACCAAGACCTGCCACAGGGGAGTTTCGATGGACTGCACGACCTTATTACTGATCGATGATCACCCGCTGTTTCGCAAGGGCCTGGCGCAGTTGTTCGGCGCCAGTGACGACTTCGAGGTGGTGGGGCAGGCCGCCAGCGGCCGCGAAGGCATCAACCTGGCGGTGAGCCTGGCACCGCAGCAGGTCTTGCTGGATCTGCACATGCCTGGCTTGAGCGGTTTGCAGGTGCTCGATGAACTGCGTCAATTGCGCCTCGACTGCCAGGTGGTGGTGCTCACTGCGTCGATGGATCGCGCCGAGCTGTTGACCGCCCTGCGCCTGGGGGCCAGCGGTTACGTGCTCAAGGAAACCGAGCCCGATGCCTTGCTGGCCTACATGCGCAATTGCCACAAGGGCGCGATTGTCCTGGATTCGACCCTGATTGCCCTGTTGGCCGATCAGGACGAATCGTTGCACCGCCCCGCGCAGGATGCCGATCCTCTGGACACCGGCAACCTTACTGAACGCGAGGGCCAGACCCTGGCCCTGATTGTCGCCGGCATGAGCAACAAACAGATCGGTCGGGAGCTGGGGATCAGCGATGGCACGGTCAAGATCTATGTGCGCAATCTGTTGCAGAAGCTCGGCCAGCACTCGCGTCTGGAGCTGGCGGCGTGGGTACACAACGGCGCGTCGGTGAGACACGAGGAGCGGCATTAGATGATGGAACGGCCAGAGGCATTTGTGCAGGCACCGTCCTTGCACCTGATGGATCGCTTTCCGGCGGCGTTGCTCGAACTGCGCGATAACGGGCAGATCGCCCACTTCAACCTGGCGTGGGTCGAGCTGATGGACAGGCCGGGTCCGGAGCGCAACCTCATCGATTATGTGCACCATGAGGACCGTTCGTTGTGGCGTCAGGCCTTGCATGAACTGCGTCGGCGCCCCGAGACTTCCTTCAGCCAGCGGTTGCGCTTTGTTCACCCCTCGGGGGAGCTGCGTTGGTTTGACGTCAGCCTCAAGCGCGAGACTCAGGGTTTTTATCTTGTGGCTGGGGACATTACCGCGCACAAACGCCGCGAGATTGCCTTGCAGGCCAGTCAGCGCAGCAGCATGAGTTTGCTGGACAGCATGCCGGGGCTGATCTATCGCGGCCGCAACAATCGCGATTGGACCATGGAATTCGTCAGTGCCGGTTGCTTGCAACTGACCGGGTATCCACCGGAGCGGCTGGTGGACAACCATGAGTTCACCTACAACAGCCTGATCCTGGCGCAGGATGCCGATTACGTCTGGCGTGAGGTGCAATATGCCCTGTCGCGGCAGGAGCCATTCGAACTCAACTACCGGATTCGTTGCGCCGATCGGTCGATCAAGCACGTCTGGGAAAAGGGCGTGGGGATCTATGCCGACACGCGTGAAGTGCTGGGAATCGAGGGGGCGATTTTCGAGCGTAATACCGACCAGGAACCGGGGCGTTGAACGCAGGTTTGCGGTGTGGCCCTCGGCGTTTGGGCGACGCTGTTTCGGAGTAACATGTGGCCCAACGCAAATTGCCAGAGGGAACGGTATGTCTTCGATCATCAAGCCGATTGGTGCTGCTGACACCAATCAGGCAGCTGCAGCGTTGTGTGAGTTGTGGCCGAAATACTCTCCGGCGGAGATTACCTCCAGGATCGACGAGATGCTTCGCCCCAATGGCTACAACCTGATCGGCTTGTGGGAAGAAGGCCAGGCGTCGGCCGTTTGCGTATTGGGCTACAGGATTCAATATTCACTGTGGCTGGGGAAGTCGCTCTACATCGTGGACATTGCAACCCTGCCTCAAAGTCGCGGCAAGGGTTACGCCTCGCGATTGGTGGCTTGGGCTGAAGAGGAGGCTGCGCGTCAGGGGTGCGCGGCAGTGCATCTTGACTCCGGGGTTGGTATGGATAGAGCGGCTGCTCATCGTCTCTACATGCAACGCCATTACCAGATCGCCTGCCATCACTTCCTGAAGCGCCTGGATTGATGCGCAGGATGACAGATGACTTGAGGGCGCAGGGTCAGGATCGTCTGGCTGAGGCATGGCGTTCCTCCATAGAGGGTGAAACCATAGTCCAGGAGGCGGGTGCATGAGCGGATCGCAGGCAAAGAAAAGCCCGGCACGAAGTCGGGCTTTTCTGTTTGGGGTCAAATCCTTTTGTATGCTCAATCTGCGCTCAATTCTGTGAGCGTTTCGTGAAAAGCAAGTTGCCGAAATGAAAAAAGCCCGACACTTGGTCGGGCTCTTTGTAGATGGGCCAAATCCCTTTGGCTGCCTGCATTGTGCGGGGCCGGTGTGACGAAGGCGTGACAGGGCGGATGTGAAAAGCCCGGTGCCGGAACGCGGTGCCGGAACGGGCTTTTTGATGACGGGGTCGGGTTGGTTATCGATTAAAGCGCTCGACCAATGAGTGCTGGGTGGACGCAGTTCTGGTCAGTTCTTTGCTCAGGCCCGCCGATTGGTGTGCTTGTTCCGAGGTTTGATCGGCCAGGTGGGCGATGGTTGTGATATTGCGGCTGATTTCCTCGGCAACGGCGGTTTGCTCTTCAGTGGCGCCGGCAATCTGCGTGGTCATCTCGGTGATGTGAGCAACCGCTTCACTGATACCCACCAAGGCCTTGTCTGCCTCAAGCACCCAAGTCACGCCTTCTTCGGCCTGACGCTGACCACGCTCCATGGATTGCACAGCGTTATTGGACGACGCCTGGAGCTTGGTAATCAGGTCATGGATCTGGGTGGTGGATTGCGAGGTGCGCTGTGCCAGCTGACGGACTTCATCGGCCACTACTGCGAATCCCCGGCCCATGTCGCCGGCACGTGCCGCCTCGATGGCGGCATTGAGTGCCAACAGGTTGGTCTGATCGGCGATGCCTTTGATCACGTCAACGACGGTCCCGATTTCGTTGCTGTCCTTGGCCAATTGCGCAACCGTCAGCCCGGTTTCACCGACGACTGTGGAGAGGCGTTCGATGGCCTCGCGGGTGTCTCGGGCCACATCGCGGCCGCGACCCGTGAGCAAATTGGCTTGTTGGGTGGCATCCGCCGTGCGCTGGACGTGGCTGGCGACTTCCTGGGTGGTCGCTGCCATCTGGTTAACGGCCGCAGACACCTGCTCGGTTTCGACGCGCTGGCGATCAAGGCCGTTTGAGCTGTCAGTGGCCAGCAGATCAGATTGTCCAGCCAGCGCACTGAGTTGCTCGGCGGTGTCCTGCAGGCGCGTCAGGCAAGTCTTCAGTCGCGCGGCCTGACTGACGAAGGCCGTCTCCAGACGGGCTTGTGGTCCGCGCGCATTGCTGTACATCTGAGCGATCAGAGAGTCGGAGGTCGAGGGCTCGGCCATCTGTAACAGGCGCAGAGTTCCCCGAGTCTGCCAGCGCGAAGAGAGCAAACCGATCGGCACGGCAATGCCTGTGGCCACGGCTATTGCCACGGGGGCGCTGAAGAACAAACCGCTCAAGGAGCCCACCAAACCCATGGCGACATAGGGCAGACAGTCCAATAGAGCGGGCAGCCAGCTGTCCTGCCGAGGGATGGCCGGCTTTCCCTGACTGATGCGCTTATAGAGGGATTCAGCACGGCGGACCTGATCAGCCGTCGGCTTGACCCTGACCGATTCAAAGCCGACGACCTGGCTGCCTTCAAATATTGGAGTGACGTATGCGTTGACCCAGTAGTGATCGCCATTTCTGGAGCGATTTTTGACGATACCCATCCACGGGCGGCCTTGTTTGAGGGCACCCCACATGTGGGCAAATACGGCAGGGGGGACGTCAGGATGACGGACGATATTTTGCGGGGCACCAATCAGATCGGCTTTATCAAAACCACTGACTTCTACGAAAGCGTCATTGCAATACGTAATGACGCCTCGAACATCTGTTGTCGAAATAAGCTTCTGTTGAGGTGCGAGTGAAATCTCGCGCTGTGTTACAGGCTGATTATTTCTCATTCCGACTGCTCCTTGGTTCCTTTGAGAGGCCATCGACTAGTACGTGAACAAGATTAGTGTCTTTTTCTAAAAATATTTTTTATAAAAACGAGTTGCATTCGTATTGTCGGGCTGTTTTGGATCTGTATTGCTTGTTTGGATAGGCTATTGATTTTAATTGGGAAAATTCGTATGTGACCCAAAAAAACGCGACGTTTTTAACGTGTACGCGTTTATCTTGGCTAGCGGCTTGTCACTTCGGCAGGGCGGGCAGTCAGTACGTGCGGGTTCACTCCCTCAGCCTTTCTTCAGCCTGGTGTTTTCGCAGGAGTGGTCGGCCCATTAATGGCTTTGATTTCGTTGAAAATTTGGCGAATTGCGGCCAGAAAGTGCAACTGGATAGTCATACCTGAAAGAAGCCCGGCCACTGCGTCGGGTTTTTTATGGGGGCTCCATTCCCTGACTATTCTCAATTGACCGGAAATGGCAGAGTGAATTTACCTATGAAGCGGAATTGGAATTACATCAAGGCACTTCTTGAGCAAGTCGAACAGGCAAATAGAAAGGGAATTCTTCAAGAGCATGCTCTGAACGTAGCGCTTGGTCACGACACTCATGACCAGGCCAAAAAGGAGCAGGCCACCCATGCACTCCAGCTCATCGTCAAGGAAGCATTCGTGGAGAGCACCGTGGACGCCTCAGGCGTCGAGACTTTGATCTCGCTCACATGGCGAGGCCATGACCTGCTGGATGATATGAGAGCGAACGTCGCCAAGTACGAGTTCAAGCACTTTCATTAAGTCTTCGCTTGCCAAGCCCCGCCATCAAGCGGGGTTTTTTGTGCCTGCGATTTCCCAAATCCCTCTAAGCTTCTGGTTGACCCACTCATCAATGGCGCGCGCGCATTGCGGGTGGAAGGCCCTCAATTGGAGGCGGTTATCCAGCCACGCATTCAGTTCGTAAAGTGCCACACGCACCGCGCGAGGGTAGTCCTCCAGAGCGGCAAGCAAGCGCTGCCGGGCGCTTTCAGTTGGCTCAATATCTCTGGTCTGAATGTATTGAGTGATGAAGCGCTCGATGCAGCAGAACTCTGATGATGACAGATGGATCATGCTGAGATTTGTTGAGCGTGTGCCGTTAGCTGGAGCGAACATCCATGATTCCTTGCTTGTGCATGCGGAGACTTAAAGCTCGTTATTCGGGGTGTTTGTAGTGGGGTGGAGGAAAAGGCGGGGCGGATGATACTTATTTCCATGCGTCGTGTACGTTTATCAACACGCCATCATCGACGAACGGCGTAAGACTTTAGTCTTGTCATTCAAGGTGAGTTGCCGCAGTTAACGAACAGGTATTGGCTGCGGTTTTCCATCGGCTTCTGCCCAACCGGGAAGGCCTGGCACCGCGCAATGAAGCGGATGAATGTCACCGGTTCTCCCTACCCAAAGTCGGACGGCTGGCGTTTTATGGCCTGGCCGACTATCTGGGTGAGGTCGTCGAAAAAGCGGATGGCTTGACGGTGAGCGCCGCGATTGACCACGGTGCGGAACGGTGCCCGAACATCATGCTCGGGCACACCACTGACTGACGTGTTGTCGAGTGCCGGGTAAAGGTCCTTGATAAAAGGGCGTTGCAGTTCGGCATTGCCATCCCGACAGCCAAGCCTTGACCAGAGGACGGTGGCAGGCGGTGTCGGTGTCCAATGGCCTGTTCAATAACGTGCTGCTCCCGCAGGTCAGGTCGCTGCCGGCAACGTGCTTACTTCAAACTCTTGAGATAAGCGATGAGGTGCTGACGACTCTGCGCATCGGGCTGCCCCGGGAACATCATCATGTTGCCCGGCAGCAAGCTGGCAGGGTTTGTCAGCCACTTGTCCAGGTTGGCGTCATTCCACTGCAGCTTGGCGCCTTGCAGGGCGGCGGAATAGGTAAAAGCCGGTGCCTGGGCGCTGGCGCGATTGAACACGCCGTGCAGGCTCGGCCCCATCAGGTTCTTACCCGCTTCGGGGCTGTGACAGAAACCGCATTGAGTACTGAAAAGGGCCTGGCCCTGAGCGACGTCGCCCTGGGCTTGCGTCAAAGGGGTTGCCAGCAGCAGGGCGCTGGCAACGAGCAGTTGTACGTGGGTCATTTCGTTTCCTACAAATAGCAAAGCCCCGCCAAGACAGGCCTGGCGGGGCCTCAAGAGCAATCAGAATGAATTGGCGAGGTCGATGCCCGACTTGCCTGGTGCCAGAATGTTGTTCGGGTCCAGCGCACGTTTGATGGCATGTTCAAGTTTGCGTTTGACAGGGCCGTAGCTCTGCGCAACCCGATCCTGGAATGCTGTGTTGACGCGGTATACGGCGTAGCCTTCCTTCTCGAATACATCGAGCAGTTCGGCAAAGCAGGCGTTAGCGCGTTTGGTCTCTTCCGGGTTGGAGCGGTCATACAACACGTCGATGACGTGGTGCATGTCGCGCCAGCCGACGATGAACTCGCCGACATAGTCCAGACCGTGCTTGTTGAGGGTCTTCTTGGCCAGCGCCTGCTGTTTGTCGCACTCGCTGCCTCGGGCCTGGCTCACCGGCGCGAACCACATCGAGCCGCCGCCGCCACGCCAGTTGTACAGGCCAAATTCCTGCAGGTTAGGTACCCCGGACATCAACTGGGCGCGGTACTTGAACGGCTGGGTGTCGCCGGCCTCTTCCTGGGTGACGATTCGCCCCTTGCCCAGTTGCTTCAGGGCTCCAGTGACGATTTTCCAGTTGACGTCGACCTGCTCCTGGGTGCCGTACAGCGCCGCATAGACGTTCCAGGCGCCGAGATTCTTGTCTTTCTGAATTTGCTTGAGGATCGCGTCAGAGGTCGCGCCCGGCTCGGTGGTGTAGTCGGAGCGGCGGGTGTTGCAGGTGGATGCCTCCCAGAGTACGCCTGCAATGACGACCGAGTTCGGAATGACTTGGGCGATACGCAGTGGGCGGATGAATTCGACGATTTCGGCGATGTCCGATTCGTTCTCGAACTTGATCTCGAACGGTTTGAATACCGGCGGTTTCGGCATCAGCCAGAAACCCATTTTCGTGCAGATACCGTAGTTGGCTTGGGTGAACATTCCGTCCAGCGTCGGGCCATAGCCCCACTTGAATACCTGCCAGGCATTGTCACCTTTCACTCCGCCCATGCCGGTTCGGTAAACATCGCCGTTAGCCAGCACCACTTCCATGCCGCACTGCATCAGAAAGTGTTCGCCATAGGGTGTGTAACCCACGCCACGATCCATGGTGTTGCCCAGCGGGCCGGCGATAGCCGAGGGTGCAGAGAACGACAGCATCAACGGCAGTTGGTGTTCCTGGATGTAGTCGTACAGCTGCTGATAGGTCACCCCCGGCTCTACCAGGGCGGTACACAGTTCCGGGTCGATGTGGAGGATTTTGTTCATTTTCTTCAGGTCAAGTATGACCTGACCTCGCTGGCCTGGCGCAGCCGAGCCGTAACCGAAGTTACGACCCGTGGAGATGGTCCACACCGGGATTTTGTGTTCGTTGCAGATCTTCACCACGCCTTGCACCTGTTCGACGGTGGTGGCGGTGACAGCGGCAGACGGCGTGTGCTCGGCATTGTCCACGGCGATCATGATCTTGCTGTACGGGATCAGTTGATCATCTTTGGTCAGGACGTTTTCATCGCCCAGCAATTTGCGAAACTTGGCCATTGCTTGCTCGAAGTTTGCGCTGTTGACGCCGCGCGGGAGCAGGGGCTTGTTGTTTTTCTCAGTCATTTGGTTAGCTCCTTCAAGCCTCGATCGAAAACGAAACGAAATTGCCGGTCAGCGGCGATGGGCGGCTGGCGACCAGTGGCGCTTGGCCTGTGTTGGCGGTGCCCAGGGCGGCGAGGGTGTAGCCCAGCGTGGCTGCCCATTGCTCGGAACCGGCGTTGTTGCGTGCGGCCGCGGACACTTGCAGCGGCGCCTGTTGGCCATGCAGGCGGTATTCGCTGAGGCTGAAGCCTGTGCCGCAGGCGTTCAAATTCAGGCCCAGCTGCGGGGCGCAGCCGCTGGCGGCCTCGGCGCTGAGCAGGTGGTGCTGCGAGGCATTGGTCGTGGCGCGGTGCTGGCCGATCCACTGCACGCGAGCACCAGCGCTGCGCGCCAGGTCAATGATCAGTGCGGCACTGGCATCGTCGACCAGGCCGATGATGCGTTGTGGTTGACCACTGCGCAGGCGTTTATCCAGGCCGAGCATGAAGCTCAGACCGAGGTCGGTACGCTGTACCTTGACTTGCCCGCCTGCCGGACTGGCGCTAATCCCCTGAAGGAAGGCCGACTCGGCGACTTCGCCGCTGACCAGGGCCAGGGTCGGCAGAACCGGATGGGCCTGACTGCCCAATACACTGTTGGCCATGGTCAGACCCGAGCTGCTCATGGCCACACCGGCCAGGCCGCTCAAGGCCATGCCCTTGAGCAGTACACGACGTTCTATGTTCATGCCTGACTCCTCAAGGTTTGGCCGCGGGGGCGGAGGTTTTGGAAATGTATTCGGCCACTTGTTGCAGCGAGTTGTCGTCGATGAACGAGGCGGGGAAGGCCGGCATGGCACGGAAGCCGTGGCGTACGATCGCAGTGATGTACTGCGGTGGCAGTTGGCGGCCGGTGATTTGCGGGCCGACCTTGTTTTCGTGGCAGTGGCCACACACCTTGGCATAGACGTTTTCGCCGCCTTTCCAGACGCCGTCGCCATCGGCCGCTGCATTACCAGCCAGCAGGATAAACGGCAGGGTGAAGCAGGCAGCAAGGGTCCGTTTCACAGCAGGGCTGTTGAGGAGTGAGGGCATTTCGTACTCCATATTCTTATTGGTAGGTTGGTTCATGGAAGGCCGGATTCGGGTCAGAACGGATACGGTCTTGGGGCGTGTTGCAGGGTGATCCAGTGGTCGGTGGTGAACTCGTCAATGGCCCAGTCGCCGTTGAAGCGGCCAAGGCCGGAATTCTTTTCACCGCCGAAAGGTGCATTGGGTTCGTCGTTGACCGGGATGTCGTTGACGTGGGTCATGCCGGCGTGAATGCGTTGGGCGAATTGCACGCCGCGTTCCAGGCTGGAGGTGAACACGGCGCTCGACAGTCCATATTCACTGCGATTGGCCAGTTCCAGGGCATGCTCGGAATCGCGGGCGGATTGAATCCCGACCAGAGGGCCGAAGATTTCTTCACGGGCGATCTCCATGTCGGCAGTGACCTGGCCGAACACGTGAGGCGGCAAGACGTTGCCCTGGGCTTCCCCGCCAACCAGCAACGTGGCGCCTTCGGCCTTGGCGGTGGCGATCTTCTCCTGGAGGCCAGCCAGTTGCTTGCTGTTGATCACGGGGCCGATCACGGTCTCGGCTTTGCTCGGGTCGCCGTAAGGCAGGGCTTTGACGCGTTCGACAAAGCGCTGGGTGAAGGTTTCCAGCAGCGGCTGCTCAACGATGATGCGGTTGATCGCCATGCAGATCTGGCCCTGGTGAAGGAACTTGCCGACCACAGCGGCGTTAACGGCTTGTTCGATGTCGGCATCGGCCAGGACCACGAACGGGCTGTTGCCTCCCAGCTCGAGGGCGACATGCTTGAGGTGCTCGCCGCCGCTGGCGATTCGGCCGATATTGCGGCCGACCTGGGTCGAGCCGGTGAAGGAAATGAACGCCGGTACCGGGTGCTCGACGAAGGCGTCGCCGATTTCCGCGCCGGAACCGACCACCACGCTGAGTACGCCTGCTGGCAGGCCGGCTTCCTCGAAGATGCGCGCGAGCAGCAGGCCGCCGGTGACGGGGGTGTCACTGGCCGGTTTGACCACCACGGCATTACCCAACGCCAGGGCGGGTGCCAGGGAACGGGCGGTCAGGTGCAGGGGGAAGTTCCACGGGCTGATCACACCGATCACGCCCAGCGGCGTACGGTAAACGCGGCTTTCCTTGCCCGGGATGTTGGACGCAATGATGCGGCCATGCACGCGGCTTGGCAGGCTCGCCGACTCCAGGGTGATGGCGCGTGCAGCGCCCCATTCGATTTGCGCCTTGATGCGCGTGCTGCCGGACTCGCGGATGATCCAGTCGATGATTTCTTCACGACGCTCGTCGAAGATCTTCACCGCGTTGAGCAGCACCTGGCCACGCTCGGCCGGCCCCTTGGCAGCCCAATGGGCCTGGGTCTCGCGTGCCTTGCGGTAGGCCTCGTCGAGGTCCTCGCGATTGGCCAGTGTGATCTGCAACAAGCTTTTCTGGGTGAAGGGGTCGAATACGTCCAGCGGACGACCGGCGCTGCCGGCGCGCCATTGTCCGGCGAGGGGCTGCAGTTCAAGGTTTTGATAGGCAAGACGAGTAATGGTCATGGAGTTTTCTCTCTTATTGGTGCGAAAGGGCATCGATCAGGGGCGCCGCCGATGATCGAAGACTTTTTGCGGTTTATCGTTGCAGGAACCCGGGGATGCTCCGGCTCAGCCCTGGGGCTGGAGCGAGCAGGCGGCCTGGCTCATCACCTGCGGATAACAACTATCGTGCCAAGCCTCGATGCGATGACTAATGCTCAATAAAATCAAGTAGTTAGTTGAATTTGTGGTGGCCGTGGAAAGTTCGTGGGTCGACGTTATAGGCGCCAGCGCGGAATTTTATGAAGAGGATGCTGCAGGCCGCTGAAAGCTCAACGCCCGGTGTTTTTCGGTTTTTATCTGTGCGGTTATCGGACAAATGTGGGGTCGCATGGCAAGTGGTCAGTCATTGACGGATTGACCGTACGGGTTGTCCGGGCATACTTGAAACTTTACTTCCCTGCCGCCTGTTGACCCTATGACTCCTAATAACAATAGCCGTCCTGCCGATGAGGAATTCCTCAAGCAGATGCTCGGCAAACAAAAGCGCTATATCGTTGACCGGGCCAGCCAGTTTGGTGCCAGCGGTCTGCCTTCGGCAGAGCAATTGGCTGAAACGGTGGCTTTCGCACCCCAGGAAGGAAGCATCTGGTTATGTGGCCAGCGGGTGATGCTGCTGCAGGGCTCTGCCTTCGGCGCCATTCGCCGCGAACTGATCGATGCGCTGGGCTTCGACAAGGCACGCGGCCTGTTGACCCGCATTGGTTGGCAGGCTGGAGCACGCGACGCCGCCCAGGTCAGCGAACAATGGCCGGAAGGTGATCACGCCAGTCTGTACAGCGCCGGCCCGCGACTGCACATGCTCGAAGGCATGGTCAATGTCGAGGTGGTGCGCTTCGAGATCGACTCGGGTATCGGTCACTTCTATTCCGAATTTCTCTGGCACAACTCGCTCGAAGACGACGAACACATTGCCGCCTACGGCCTGGGGGGCGAACCGGCCTGCTGGATGGAGATCGGTTATGCGAGTGGTTATGCGTCGTCACTGCTCGGTCGCCTGGTGGTGTTTCGCGAGCTGGAATGCCGTTCGATGGGGCATAAAGCCTGTCGCATCGTCGGCAAGCCGGCCGAACAGTGGGACGATATCGACGTTGACCTGGCGTATCTGGATCCGGGCGACTTTCTCAGTCGCAGCACTTACACCTCGGGCGTTGAGACCACCGTTGCCAAACTGGAAGAGCCTGGAGACGGCAAACCGTTGGTGGGTATTTCGGCTGCGTTTGTCGCGGCAAGCCAATTGCTGCAACGTGTCGCGCCGACGCAGGCGACGGTGTTGTTGATCGGGGAGTCGGGCGTCGGAAAAGAGCTATTCGCCCGAACGCTGTACCAATCGAGTTCCCGGCAGCATATGCCGCTTGTGGCGCTCAACTGCGCGGCCTTGCCGGAGAATCTGGTGGAGGCCGAATTGTTCGGTGTCGAGCGGGGGGGCTTCACTGGCGCCGAGCGTTCGCGGCCCGGGCGTTTCGAGCGAGCCCATGGCGGGACGTTGTTCCTCGACGAAATTGCGACCTTGAGCCTCAGTGCGCAGAGCAAGATTTTGCGAGCCCTGCAGGAAGGTGAGATCGAGCGGGTCGGTGGTACGGCGCCGATCCGCGTGGATGTACGGATTATCGCGGCGACTAACCTGGATCTGCGTCGCGAGGTTGAGGCCGGGCGTTTTCGTGAAGACCTGTTCTACCGACTGAATGTTTTTCCCATTCATCTGCCACCGTTGCGGGAACGTCGCGAAGATATCCCGTTGCTGATGAGTTATTTTCTGCGCCATTTCAGCTTGCGCCATGGGCGTAAGCTGGCGGGGTTCAGCACGCGGCTGGTCAACGCGCTGCTCACTTATCGGTTTCCCGGCAATATTCGTGAGCTGCAGAACCTGATCGAACGCGGTGTGATTGCCGCCGGTGACGGTGAGGTGATCGACATGGTGCATCTGGCCGAGGCTGGAGCGCCGTTGATGGCGACGGCCATCGGCCTGACCCCTCAAGGGCGCTTGTCTGCCGTTCAGCATGAGGCGGCGGATGAAGTGCCGACAGCCGCGCAATCAACGGAAGAAGAGGGTGGCGCAGACGCACTTCGCGAGCCCGTTCTGGAGAGTTTGCAGGCCTTCGTTTCCGGACGCCAACGGGTGTTGAATATGTCCCTGGAAGAAATCGAGCTGCGCCTGGTACGCCTGGCGCTCGAGCGCTCGGGGGGGAACATCACCGCGGCGGCACAAATGCTCGGCATGAGTCGCGCGCAGGTCAGTTATCGCCTCAAGGGGAGCTAGGGCCGAAACCGGCAAGCGGGCAATGCAACGCCCCATGATCTGATGGTCATGGGGCGTTGTCATGGGTGGCGTCGGGGTAGGCTCAGAGCGGGATCGTGAATTTCAGCCAATAGGTCTGGCCATCGGCACGGTTGCGTACACCGGATTCATCTTGCCATTTGGCGCTGAGAAACCAGCCATCCTTGCTGGCGTACTGGATGGCCGGGCCGACGGAGAAGGAGCTGCCGCGGTTGCCGTCAGCGGCATCGACAGCGGCTGCGGCGGCGCAATGAGCGGCGCTGCACTGGTCATCGCTCACTTGTTTGTAGGCGTGGCCACCGATGCCCAGTACCCAGCCATTGCCCAGGCCCCAGCCAAGGGTGTAGTCGGCATGAAGCTCGCGGCCGGATTGGTAGTGGGTGTCCTGGTTTTCGAAGTTGTAATCGTACATCAGGCGCACATCGGCGTTGAAACCCGCGGGGTCCATGTAGGTCATGGCATATACCGCTTGTACGGTGTAGTAGTTAGTGCCGAGGTTGACCAGGTCGTTCTTGTCATACTCGCCGCCGGTCGGCACCACGAAGTCGACACCCATGGCGGTGTGGAACTTGTCGCTGTGGTGGAACCCGATCACCGGACCCAGGTGAGCGTCGCCCAGGCCGCGCTTGTGGTCGTGCGGGCCGTTCTTGATGTTCAGCCGTATGTCATTGAGCGGTAGCAGTGCGTGGAAGCCGAGGTCGCCACCAAGTACTTTCTGGTCGGTGACCCAGACAAACCGTGGCACGAGCGTCGTGACGCGCAGGTCGATGTCGGCCGCTTTGTCGCCCGCGTTATCGCGCAAGGTGTCGGCCATATAGTTGCCGACGAACAGCTGCCCGTAGGTACCCGGTGGCGGCAGAACCCCCATGCCGTAGATTTCGATACCCATTGGCCAGGAGGAGACACCGCCTTCGGTAGCCTGAACCAGTGATGTGCTGCCGGCCAGGAGCAGGCCAGCGCCGAAGGCAAGGGAAGTGCAGTGAGTGAGTGTTTGACGCATGAGAAGTCCAGCCTTTTTATTGTTGTGAACGATGCGGGATATGAATTCCCGCAAGGTCGCTTCTCAACTATCGTGCCAACTCCAATTATTAATTATTGTGTTTAAAATCAATGATTTACGAATTAATTGATGCGATTGAAATCTCTTCTTCTGACGCGGTCGGCGGTTTTTGTTAAGAGAATTCGGCTGGCCGCGGAAAGTTCGAATGTTCAGGTATCGCTGTCGCCATGCCTGGCCGCATGGCGGAAGGCATTCGGAGTCTGGCCACTGAGGCGGCGAAAAAAGCGCGAGAAGTAGGTGGGGTCGCTGAAGCCGAGATGATCGGACAGATGGCTGATACTCATGTTGGTATAAATCAAGCTTCGTTTGGCTTCCAGCATCACACGCTGGTGAATCATTTGCAGCGCCGTTTGCCCTGTCAGTTCCCGGCACAAGGTATTGAGGTGCACATTGGAGAGCCCGATGCGATGAGCAAAGGTATCGACGCAAAGGTGCTCGCGGTAATGCTGCTCTATCAACCTGATGAAATGGCCAAGCATGTGCTGATTGCGCTCGCCAAGGTTGCGTGGTGAGGTCTTCATTTGTCGTTGTCGACTGATCCAGACCATCAGTACGCTGACCAACGAGTGCAGTTGCAGGTCACGGGACGGCGCGCTGTTCAGGTATTCGTGGTGGAGTGCGGTGAACAGGGGCGTCAGATAGCGGCGCTCGCGTCCGACCGGGTAACAACCCGTTGAGGCTAAAACAGTCAGGGGGGCGCCCATTTGTTCCTCCAGCCGGGCGACCAGTGGAGCACTCAGGGTCAGGACGTAGCCTTCGATGTTTTCTGAGAAATGAAAGCCATGCACCGTCATGGGCGGGACGACCTGAATGGCCGCTTCCAGCACATCACTGCGCTTGCCCTCGATCTCGACCACGGCCTGTCCGCGCTGGACATATAGCAGCTGAAACAGGTCGGCATGGCGGTGTGGCTTGATCTCCCAATGATGCAGGCTGCTACGTTTGGGAATGGACTCACAGTGCAGCAAGTCAGACGTTGGCCACGTCTGGCTTTCGCCGTACAGCTTAAATACGGGGATGTTGGGGAGACCTGTTTTCATTGTTCAACCGACCTGCCGGGAGTTAATGCGAGGAGGTAGTTCGTTAATCGATAATCGAACAGAATTACTAAAAGTGCAATTTCTCGTGGGGTTTATCCCCTGTTTTTCGAAAATTTGTCAGTAAAAATGCAAGGGAAGAATAAATCTAAAACATCCGGCCGCCGTTTCTCATCGGCTGGAGTGCCTACGAGAAGTCAAAATAATGAAAACGCAGATCGCTATCATCGGTGCGGGTCCTTCCGGTCTTCTGTTGGGCCAATTGCTGCACAAGGCCGGTATCGACAATGTCATTATCGAACGCCAAACGCCTGAGTACATCCTCAACCGTATTCGTGCCGGGGTGCTGGAGCAAGGCACTGTCGACATGCTGCGCGAAGCCGGTGTCCACGAACGCATGGATGCCGAAGGCCTGGTCCACGACGGCGTTGAGTTGCTGGTTTCCGGCAAGCGCGTACGTGTTGACCTGAAGGGGCTGACGGGCGGCAAGACGGTCATGGTCTATGGCCAGACCGAGGTGACCCGGGATTTGATGGACGCTCGCACCGCCAGTGGCGCTCCAGTCATCTACTCAGCGGCGAATGTGCGACCGCACGAAATGAAGGGCGAAAGTCCCTACGTCACCTACGAAAAGGATGGCCAGACTCATCGGATCGATTGCGACTACATTGCCGGTTGCGACGGATTCCACGGGGTTGCCCGACAGAGCATTCCCGCAGAGGTGCTCACCCACTACGAGCGCGTGTATCCATTCGGCTGGCTGGGACTGCTATCCGACACCCCACCGGTCAACCACGAGTTGATCTATGCCCACCACGACCGTGGCTTCGTGTTGTGCAGTCAGCGCTCGCTGACCCGCAGCCGTTACTACCTGCAAGTACCGCTGACCGACAAGGTCGAGGAGTGGTCCGACGAACGCTTCTGGGATGAGCTCAAGGCACGTCTGCCACAGGACGTGGCGCAAAAGCTGGTGACCGGTCCATCGCTGGAAAAGAGCATCGCGCCGTTGCGCAGCTACGTCGTCGAGCCGATGCAGTACGGCAAGTTGTTCCTGCTCGGCGACGCCGCCCATATCGTTCCGCCAACCGGTGCCAAGGGCCTGAATCTGGCCGCCTCGGACGTGTGCTACCTGTATCGCATCCTGGTTAAGGTCTACAAGGAAGGACGTACGGACTTGTTGGAGAAATACTCCGAATTGGCACTGCGCCGTGTCTGGAAGGGGGAGCGTTTCAGCTGGTTCATGACCAACCTGCTGCACGACTTCGGCGATCACAAGGACGCGTGGGACCAGAAGATGCAGCAAGCCGACCGTGAATATTATTTCAACTCACACGCCGGTCTGGTCAACATCGCAGAGAACTACGTGGGCCTGCCCTACGAAGATATCGAGTAATCCGCTTCTACCGCGCCCACCGTCAAGCAGTGGGCGTTGAATGACAAATAAGGAGGTGGAAATGGGCCTGTTCGACTGGAAACACTGGCTGGTGCTCTTGCTCGTAGTGGCGGTGCTGTTCGGTGGTAAACGCCTGAAGAGCCTGGGATCCGACTTGGGCGAGACGATCAAGGGTTTTCGCCGCTCGGTGAGCAGCGACGACGAGGCGCAGCCTCAGGTTGCAACGCCAGCGCGGGTGCAGAGCGATACTGCACAAACTCCGCTGACACAAAGCGAACAGGCACCATTGGGCCGTTAATCGCTTCTCGATTTGCACCCTTCGTTTACCGAGGACCGAGTTCATGTTGTTTAAGAGTTCGATGCGCACACAGGTGCTGGCGTCGATAGGGGCCAGCCTGTTGTTGGTCATGCTATCGGTGCCGCTCTGTGTGTACTTTTTCACTAGCGTCCTGTCTGAACCGACATGGTTCACGGGAGCCCTGGCACTTCTCGCCGTTGGTGTGCTGGCGTGGTTGCTGGCTCTGAGGTTGTTCAACCGTGTGTTATTCGCGCCACTGGGTCATTTGCTCGAATGCATTGAGCAGTTGGATAGAAGCCATGGCGCTGAACGGGCAAACAATGCCCGGATAGACCAGGCGGGTAGCCTGCAATGGGCCATGGATACTTTGCGTGATGTGCGCCTGGAGACTTCCATGCGCCTGGAACAGAGTACCCGCCAGCTGGATGCGGCCAGTGGCGAGCTGAATTCGATCGCAATCGAGTTGGGTCAAGGCATACAAGACCAGAGTCTGCGCCTGGATCAGGTCGCTACTGCAATGGAAGAAATGGCCAGCACCGCGCAAGAAGTTGCAAGCCATGCCACGCGAGCTGCACGCGCCGCCGATGATGCCGAAAACGCGACCCAGCAGGGCGAAAAAGCAATGGTAGGCATGGTCAACGGCATCAACGACATCCGCGATGAAATCACCAACACGGCTAAAGTCATCCATCGCCTGGCAGATGACAGTGGACGAATCGGTGAGGTGCTTGCGGTCATCCACAGCATTGCAGAACAGACCAATCTGCTTGCGCTGAACGCCGCCATTGAAGCTGCCCGGGCCGGCGAGCAGGGTCGAGGCTTTGCCGTCGTGGCCGATGAAGTACGCAACCTGGCACAACGTACTGCCCAGTCCACGGCTGAAATCAACACCATCATCGCCACCGTGCAAAAGGGCGCAGAAAGTGCGGTACAAGCCATCGAGAGTGGGAAGCGCAGCATCGAGAGCGGCATTGATCAGGTCCAGCTCGCCGGCAAGATTCTGGGCGGCGTAACCGACGCGGTGCAGACCATCTGCGACATGAACCAGCAGATCGCCGTTGCGGCCGAAGAGCAGACGCTGGTCACCGAAGATATTTCACGCAACCTCAGCGAATTGGTGGTGATTTCTGCGAGCAATCAGGAAAACGTGCGACGCACCGAGAGTGCGGGTAAAAGTCTGCACCTGGTGGTCGGCGTACTCACCGAGCTGGAAAAATGAATACCTGTGCTGCGCAGCCTGACACCCGCCATCCGAAGGCGTCGACCAACCGCGGGTTTCAGGTCCGATACCCTGATTGAGGCGTACCGTGGGTGAGCCCTTGCGCAGCGTTCCCCCCCGGTTTTCCCCAGCTGCCGTCGAGGTCCGTGACACTTGAGCCAGGCGCGACGCGTTGGTGGCCTTCGTTCGATTCATTGTTCTGAATCCCGGGACGCTTCCAGCAGCGCAGGTTGAAGCGCTGCAGGGCGCTGGTTACAGCGGTGAGCAGGTCGCGCATATCGCCTTGGCGATTTCGGTCATTACCTTCACCAACGTATTCAATCGCATCAACGACACCGTTCTGGATTTCCCCAAGCCTCAGTAATGATCGAGCGAAACATCGCTACCCAACGGATCCGCGCCATGAGTGCAATTCATCATCTTCCTCCGGCAGAGCCGAGTATCTCTGGGGGCTGAAAGATGCACCGTCCGATAAGCAAGTCGATCAGGCTGTCGACGTCGCAGTCCATGCCTTCCTAAATGGTTATGCAGGTCAACGGCCTTGAGGAGTTTAGTATTCCCTGCCAAGTGCAGAGGACTCGCGGAAAAGCCTGGGCGAGACACCGTAAGCAGACTTGAATGTCTTGCTGAAATGTGAGCTGCTATTGAAGCCCCAGCCATAGGCGATGTCTGTAATCGAACGGGATGCGCTGCCCGGATTCCGAAGATCCTCGGCGCATCGCGAAAGTCTGCGTTGCCAGATGTACTCGTTGAGACTACTACCGTTTTCGCCTTCGAAGACCCGGTGCAGTGTGCGAACAGAGCATTGCACTGCTTGTGCGATCCGCTCGATGGTCAGTTCGCGCTCCCCTAGATTTTGCTCAATAAAGGATTTGATCCGATGCTTTTTGAAGTAGCGGAAGTCATGCTCAAGCTTCGTTTCTTGTTTCTGATTTTCCAGTGTGTTGTTCAGGAGAGAAATGATGCTCTGGCCCACCAGGTTGGAGGTTGTATCGTTTAGCAACGTATATTGGGAATACGCATCAGTTATCATGTGCTGGAGCATGCGTCCAAGGCCATTGCGGTTGTTCAGTCGTAAATCACTCGTCTCGCGTACCGGCCAGTCAAGCCCATGGCAAAGCAGCATGAGATATTCGCATCCCTTCATGCTGGTGACGTTGAATGGACGTCCACAGTCGAGTAGCAGGATTTCTCCGGGGGCCAATGCACAGCTTTTTCCATGTTGTTCGAAGTGACTGACTTCACTCATTTGCAGGATGAGTAGCCATGGGGTGTCGGAGGGAGCGAGTGCTTTGCTTAAGCTTCGAGAGAATCGGTGGGGACTGCACACCATTCGGCAGAAATGAAGATTGCCCAAGGCACCATACTCCAGCCTTCCATTGAAAGGCCGTTCATTGAGGGGCTCGAAACTGGTGGTCTCCAAGCGTCGGACATAGTCAGGCGTCTTGCCTAAATGGTCACTCATGAACTCGCGCCATTTAATCAGACGGTCCGTGTGGACGAATTGATCAGTGCAGACAGTGGCAAGCGCGCTCATTTCTTTCTCTCTCTTGTAATGTCGTTCGGAGCAGGGCTCCGAACGATGTCGTTCAGGAACCACCTTTTCAGAAGGGGTAGTTATGCCCTCCTGCTTGCCAGGTAACCCAATGGGCACGTGTGAACTCTTCCAGGGCGTAGTGGCCATTGAATCGGCCGAGGCCCGAGTTCTTTTCCCCGCCGAATGGAGCGTTTGGCTGATCGTCCACGGTGATGTCGTTGATATGCGTCATCCCGGCAACAATCTTGCGAGAGAAGGCAAAGCCGCGGGCCATGTCCTTGGTGAAGACGGCGCTGGACAGTCCATAGTCTCCAGCATTGGCAAGTGCTAGCGCATGTTGTTCGTCATTGGCTACAACCAGAGGAAGCAGCGGGCCGAATGTCTCTTCAAGCGCCAGCTCCTGATCCGCAGGTACCTCGCCGAAGACATGAGGCGGCAAGACGAGACCAGATGGTTGCCCCCCTGCCAATAGCTTTAGACCTGCGTTATGGGCGTTGTCGACCTTGCGGAGCAGACCATCTAGTTGAGTCTGGTTGATCACCGGGCCGATCACGGTGTCCGCCAGGTTCGGGTCCCCAACCTTGAGCTTTTCAGCCCGCTCGGCAACCAGCGCAGCGAAATCCGGATAGACCTTTCGGTCGACGATCACCCGGTTGACACTCATGCAGATCTGGCCTTGATGGAGGAATCTGCCAACGACTGCCGCGTGTGCAGCGATTTCGATATCGGCGTCGTCCAGGACTACCATCGGACTGTTGCCGCCCAGCTCAAGCGCAACGCGCTTGATGTATTGGCCTCCTGTGGCAATACGACCTACGTTGCGACCCACATCGGTCGAGCCGGTGAAGGAGATGAAGCCAGGCACCTTGTGCTCGACGAAGGCATCTCCAATTTCCGAGCCGGCACCCACTACGACGTTGAGCACTCCAGCGGGGAAGCCAGCCTCTTCGAAGAGGTGCGCGATGAGCAGGCCACCAGTGACGGCTGTGTCGCTGGCTGGTTTCAGAACAACAGTGTTGCCCAGGGCTACGGCGGGAATCACCGAACGCATACTGAGGTAGAGCGGAAAATTCCAAGGACTAATGACGCCCACCACACCTAACGGTTCCCGGAAGACGAAGCTCTGTTCACCGGTTTTGTGACTGGTCAGGATTCGTCCCTCTACCTGGAAAGGCATGCTTGCGCATTCGCGTACCAGGTTGAGTGAGGCGTTGCATTCGAAGCTGGCTTTGATGCGCGTACTGCCAGACTCCTTGATAAGCCAGGAGGTAATTTCCTCCGTACGACGTTCGATTACCCGTGCCAGGTTATTCAGAAGTTCGGTTTTCTGGGCCGGAGTTGTGGCTGCCCAGTCCGACTGGGCACGCTGTGCGGCAGCATAAGCATCGTTGAGGTCGTTTATCGAGGCCATGGACATGGCCAACAGCTGCTCGCCAGTAAAGGGGTTACGGTCGTCGAGCTTGCGCGTTGATCTGCCGAAGATCCAGGCTCCATTGATGTATTGGCGGCCGGAAATTGAATAGGGGGCAGTTTGTAGGGGCATCATTTTTTCTCCGATTTTGCGGATACAGATCAGCCGAACTGAATGAATCGCGGTCAACTGCGAATCCAGGCGCGACCCCATGAGTTGAGTGTGTACTCGCTCTGCGGCCAATTGCCGGGTGCCTGGTCTGCCGTAGTCATCTCCAGTTCAGCGGAGAACTCCAACCGGTTCCGGTCTGCATCGACCACCATGAAGAACAGGTTGTTACCGGGGCCATGACGACCGGGACCAAAGAAAATACTGATCCGCTCTTTGGCGAAGCGATCTCCCCAGTCGCGAATATCATTCCACTCGTTGGTTTCGTAGCAGTGGTGATCCCACTCGTTCTTTGATCCGCGGAAGAATGCGAGTGAGTGGTGCTCGTCGTCGGAGCGCAGGAAACACACCATGAGCTTTCCTGTTTCCTGATCCATCACGTTGTCGGAGATGGTGAAGCCAACGGTGTTCACGTAGAAGTCGACCATATCCTCCAGCTCGGTAGTCTGGAAGACTACGTGCTGAAGCCTACCGGGCATTCCAGGGAGATCGGCGCGATGATGGTTATTGGCGACGCCGAAGATCGTCTCGCGACCCTGTGGATCTCGAATGCTGAAGGATCCTTGCTCAAGGATGGGAGAGGTGATCTCTTGGACGGAGCAGCCTCTTTCTTCCAACTGATGACGCAATTCGGCCTGTTGCGCTTTGCTCCCCAACTGAAACGCGGCGGCGAGGAGGCCGTGCTTATCCGCAGGACTGATTTGCACGACACGGTTGGGCCCTCTCAGTACTGCACTTCCATCTGTAAAGCGCTCGCATTGCATGTCCATCATGCGTTGATAGAAATCGATTTGCTTTTGAGGCTCCTTGCTCCCCATATGCAGGTACATCAGGCGAGCAGGGGTGGTTGTTTGCAGAGTGTTCATGGTGGACCTCCGTCCAGTGCGTTATCGGAGTGCCTCGGCAGCCATGGTGAAGCCGGTCAGCGGAATGGAATGCTTGGTTTGGAAGAGGGATTCCAGTGCTTGCACGACGTGCTCTTCGTCGTGACAGTCGAAGATCGCAGCGATGTACCTGTCTGGACGGAGCAGCAGGATTGCCTGCGATTCGAAGAAGGCCGATGGCAGTGTGCTTTGCTTGTCCTTCAATGTCCGCATGCTTGAACAAGTTGTCTCGATAGCCACCTGCTCGCCTGCGGGCTCGATCAGGATTCGTTTCGCATTGAGAGTGTTCCAGAGCGGATGTCGGAGTTTGCCGAGATCGTTACTGTCGGATCTGCCACATTGGATAAGGGAGAAGCCATCGCCCATCAGGTGGTCGAGTTTGATTGAACAGTCCGATTCATCGAATAACGTGGGCTGAGGAAACATCTCTCCGGTTTTGTAGGGGCTGGCGATGCGACTCGGGATCACCAAACCTTTGGTAAAGCGGGGTTTGGGTTTGAAGCGCATTTGCAGGAAGTAATCCCGTAACGGCGGAACCATACCTATGGCTCTGAAGAGTCCACTGATCAGCTTTGCCCTGAAAGCGCTCGCTGGGGCCATGACAACGCCGAGATTGAGCGCGAGCTGGATCAGCGCCCAGGCATGGTCTCTGCGTTCGCTCTCGTAGGTGTCGAGAATGCCTGGGGCCAGGATTCCTTTCATGACCTGGACAAGCTTCCAGCCAAGGTTCTGGGCATCGCGGATGCCGCTGTTCATGCCTTGGCCAGCATAGGGTGGGGTCAGGTGGGCTGCATCGCCCGCCAGGAACACGCGACCTACCTTCCAGCGTTCCGCTACACGTGCGTGGAATGTATACACCGTCTTGCGAACGATAGAGGTGGGTTTGTTGCCACGGAATGGGCGCAACAATTCTTGCAGCCTTCCTTCCGAAAGGACCTCCTCGTCAGTTTCATCAGCACGAAGCATCAGTTCGAAGCGACGCGTGTGGTGCGGACCGGGAACGTCGACAACCGGGCGACGGGCATCGCAGTAGACTCGGGTCTGCCAGAAGGAGTCGTCGTCCTTGTCGGTATCGACGACCAGCCAGCGAGATTGAAAGCTGGACCCGACCATTGCCACGCCGAGCTGCTTGCGCACGGGGCTGCGGCCACCATCGCATGCGATCAGGTAGCTTGCAGTAATTTCGATTTCTTCGCCTTTGTCATTCTTGACGAGAGCGACGACGCGCTCGGCATCTTGCTGGAAACTCAGTAACTCATGGTTGAAACAGGCTTTGAGTGATGGGAAGCGCTCCAGTCCCTGGCGCAGGGTCGCTTCGAAGAGCGGTTGGCGAAAGGCATTGCGCTTGGGAAAACCGTAGAGCATTGATGTGGGTTCAACCTTGCCGAAGCAATGTCCACCAGGGCGGTTGAAGTAGTGGACTCCATATCCGGTCACGACATCCTTGAGAACATCCTGCTCCAGCCCGATCGCCTGCATTGTGCGCAAGGACTCGTCATCGATGGAGACGGCGCGGGGCTCGGCAACGGTACTGGCCTTGCGGTCTAGCAGGATGGTGTTGATACCGGACTGGCCAAGCAGGTTCGCGAGGGTGAGACCGGTCGGTCCGGCGCCCACTACGAGGACTCCAGACTGCAATTTAAGGGTTGTCATTGTTGCTCCCTTCCAATAAGGGGCGGCTCAGCCGAGTTGATTAGGTCTCTGAGATAGAGCTGCCGCCAGCTGTGTAAGATTTTCAGCCAGGACAACAATCTGCTGCCCTTGCTGCTCATCCAGAGTTATGTCCCGTTCCTGAATAGGACGAACACAGGAGATACTTCCCACGACCTTTCCGTCTCCGTCGAAGATCGGGGCGGCCAAACCAAAGACCCCGACATCGACCTCTTCGGCACTGATCACGAAGCCTTTTCGGCGGATTCGCTGAAGCGAGCGCCGGAAATCGTCCCAGGTCTGGCCCAGGTTGCTATGCCGTATCAGCTCCGGGTTCTCAAGAAACAGTTGGCTGTGCTGACGAGTACCCAGATTGGCGAGAATGGCCTTGGAAGTTGCCCCCATGAACAATGGACGAGGCGTACCACGGGCGTAGCTCACTTCATCGGTGAGCGCGCCACTCTGATGGATGCAGACGACCTGATTCTTGAACAAACGGCATACCAGCCAGACCTGATGCTCACTCCACCGAGGAAGCTGCGGTTCAAGCTGTTTCGCGGCGCGCACGAGTGGATCGCTCACGCGTAGCTGACGATCCCAGGTGATGATCCGCGCGCCGAGGGTGTAACGGCCGGCTTCTACCTGGAATAGCAAGTCGGCATCGGCCAGTTCACGGACGTATCGATAGACCGTCGAACGGGTGTAGCCGAGAACCGCGCCCATATCATCGACCGCCCAGATCGGGGCTTCTTCGGTGAAGATATCGAGCACGCGCAACATACGCTCAAGGCTCGACGCCTTGACGCTGTCGGGTAATACCTTCTTCAGTGGCGGGTTTGGCTTCGTTTGTTTAGACAGGCCGTCCATTTGTTATTTCTCGTCGGCAATGATGTTGCGCAGAATACCAATAGAAGAGATTTCTACTTCGACGATATCGCCTGGTTTCATCCAGACAGGGGGTTCGCGGAATGCGCCCACGCCACCTGTGGTGCCTGTGACAATCACATCGCCGGGAGCCAACTCAGTGAAGGTGGTGCAGTACTCGATGAGTTTGCGCACCTCGAAAATCATGTCGGACGTGTTGGTGTGCTGCATCACCTCACCGTTCAGGCGGGTGGTTAGCTCTAGGTCTTGAGGATTCTCAATTTCGTCACTGGTTACCAGCCAAGGACCGAAGCTGCCGGTCTGTGGGAAGTTCTTGCCCGGCACGAACTGAATAGTGTGCTTCTGCCAATCACGGACACTGCCGTCGTTGTAGCAGGAGTAGCCGGCAACATAGTCGAGTGCGTCCGCTTGGTCGACATGACGTGCCGTTTTACCAATCACCACAGCCAGCTCGCCTTCGAAATCCAGTTTGTGCGAGGCCGCTGGACGAAGAATGGGTTGCATGTGAGCTGTCTGGCTGTCAGCGAAACGAGTAAAAATCATTGGATAAGTTGGCATGTCGCGACCGGTTTCGCGAACGTGAGTTGCGTAGTTGATGCCAATACAAAGGATTTTGCCGGGGTTGCTGATTACCGGCAGGAAAGTGACGTCGGCGATGTCGATGCGAGGCAGCCCGTTCAGATCGATTTCACGAAGTTCGAGCAGTCGGTTGCGTTCGATGGCCTCCTTGACGTCATTACCAATGATGGCCTTCATCGAGTCCAGGTCGATAATCTGATTGCCTTCCACAATCCCGTATGAGTGTCGGCCTTGGTGCATGAAGCTGGTGATTTTCATGAAGTATCCCCTTTCTTGGGTTATTGGCTACGGAGGAGTCGGTCGTTGGTTTGTGCAGCTTCCCGCACTTGGTCCAGAAGAATGATCAGGGTCGCGCCGAGAGCGACGGCGCCGGGCAGTAATGCCGCTATGAAAATTTGATGGAGCGACCAGCCCAGGCTCAGTATCAATCCACCGAAAATGGGGCCGAGAATTGAGCCGATGCGACCGACACCTAACGCCCAGCCAATACCGGTGGAACGGATGGATGCTGGGTAGATCTCCGCAGCCACTGCATTCAGTCCGGCTTGGCATCCTTGAACGATGATGCCTAGTACAAACATGACGGTCAGGAAAATGTCCATGTCCAGTGGCAGCGTGCTGAGGGCGAGCACCAAGGCCAGGTAACAACAGAATTCGGTGACCAGAACCTGCGTGGCGCCGTAGCGATTCATTACGTGGCCTTGGCAGATAGAACCGATGACGCCGCCAAGACTGAACAGGATGATCGCCTGGATACCTGCGGAAAGTGGCGCGTTTGCAGTAGCAAGCACTGTCGGAATCCAGCTCATTATCGAGTACAGGATTAGCAGGTTCATGGTGTACGGCAGCCACAGCAAGATCGTTCGGCGCCACATTCCATCGCAGAAGAGCCGCTTCACGGGCGTACGTTCGGATTTGTCTCGATGTGTTGTGATGATTTCTTCGGGAAGAGGCCCGACACTCGGGAAGAGCTGACGGACGATGCGTTCCAGAGCTGTGCGGTTTTTAGTCGAGCGGGCGAGATACTCCATCGACTCAGGCAGGCGAATGCTAATGATCAGTGCGACAGCGAGAGGAAGCAGTCCACCGATGATGAAGATTGCTCGCCAATCCCAAAGCACAAGTACTTGCTGAACTGTCAGTCCCGCCAGCATGGCACCGAGTGGCATACCGCAGAAAACCAGTGTCACGGCCGAGCGAGAGAAGCGTCGAGGCATGTACTCGGAAGTCAGGGCAACCAGGTTGGGAATCGCCCCTCCCAAGCCAAGTCCGGTCAGGAAACGCGCTAGCAGCAACTCGTTGAAGTTGCCCACGGCGGCAGTCATGAGAGAGAACGCACCAAAGGTGAGTATCGACGCGAGTAACACCTTTTTACGACCGACGCCGTCTGCCAGTGGCGCCAAGAGTAGAGCCCCGACCATCAAACCAAATAGGGCAGAGGCGAAGACAGGACCGAAGGTGGCGGGCGCGACTTCAAGGGAATGGGCCATGGGGCTGACCAGAAAGCCGACTACTTGAGTGTCGAAGCCGTCGAGTATTGCAACCAACAGACAAAGCGCGAGCACTTCGTACTGTTTAGCACCCATTTGGCGATTGTTGACCACGTCGCCAAGGACGCTGGAGGTGGTTTCGTTATGCACGGCGCAGGCCTCTTGTTTTTGTGTTTGTGCATGAGGAGTCGCATATGAATTCGCGATGGGTTAAATCTAATTCAAGGCAAAAATCCTGTAAAGCGGGATTTATGAAAAATCCCAATATATAAAATATTTGCTCTGTTTTCTGCGCCAGCCCACTCTTGAGCAGGGCGGTAGCTGAGGTAAGTTGCGAACCAGAGGGGGGGAAATGAGGAGCGGCGACCGTCAAGACTTACTGCCGGTGGGCGGCCGGCAGCAGAAGGACGACTTAGAGTGGGTAGGGACCGCATTCAGCGTATGTCCCTGAAAGCCATTTACCGGTCCCTTGTACCAACGAATCTCAGTGGAATCGCCCCTGCGAGGCAGTACTGCGAACAGCTGTGGAAGGTCAGGTTGCCACTGTAAATGCTGTCCGCCACGCTTCATTCGCTCCACATCCACTGTGAGCGGGATAATGGGAAAAACGACGTGGTTTCGGGCCCGTTGCAGCTATGGGTACGGGGCGGGCCCGAATGCGGAGCATCGCGTTCAGGCGGCGTGCGTGGCTAGTTCATTGTTGCCCACAGGCGCGCGTTGACGAAATCGCGCCACGACAATACAAGCGATCACCAAGGCCAGGATGTAGGTCGCGGCCGCCAGCCATCCGACAGCCCTGAAGTTGCCCTCGCCAACCACCAGCGCTGCGCCGAAGGGACCAGCACCCTGGCCGACGAAGATAGCGGCATTGCCCAGACCAGCGAGGCGACCCGACGGGTCCAGTTCGGCGCTCATGGACAGTAGGTAAGGCAGACTGAAAAACCACACCAGGTGAATCAATCCGGCAGTTACAGCGAATGCCAGCGGACTATCGCCGTAAACCATGATCAGTGTGGCCGCGACTGCGGTACCGAAGCCTATTAGCTGGGGCGCAAGCAGGCCTATCCGACGCTTGATGACGCCGGCCAGGCCCGCTCCGATTGCGCCGCCAAGGATGCTGGCACCCAGGATGGCGCCGATCTGCTCGGGATCCAGTCCGATGTTTTTGCCGATACGCTCTTGGTACACCCACAAGGCGGAATGTCCGAAGAACAGCAGCGCAAAGAGCGAGATCAGCAGGAGCGCCGTAAGCGTCAGTGGTGGTGCAGACTTGCTTGATTGAGCGGCTTTTTCATCGAAATGGGCCGGGATTTGGCGATATCCGATCAGAGCGATGATGCTTGCCACGCCCAGTACGAGGAAAGAGCCCGACACACCAGCCGTCTTGAGGATAAACGGTGTGGACGAAACGAGTAGCATGCCCCAGAGGAGGTTGCCTATGTTGATCATAGCGAAGGTGGCATCCTTCGAGGTGCGCAGCGCAGCGGTGGCATACACAACCGCCATGATCGCGCCACCACTCAGGCCGCAAATCAGGCGGCAGCCGGTCAGGGACAGCCAGCTGTTTGCTTGAGTGCTAGCCAGATTGCCCAGGACCAGCGCTATCAGAGCCACCAGCGCGAACTTGCGCCTGTTGACCATTGGCATCAGCATGGCGCTGATCCCGCAGGCCACAGCCATTGCCGTCAGCTCGGCGGCGAATATAGTGCCGATTGCGTTCAATGGAATGCCCAATTGATCGACAAAAGCACCGCCGAGCAGTGGCTGGATCTGGAGTGTCCCCAGCGAGATAACCATCATTACGCAGATTGCCAGAAGTGTTTTTTTGCTATCGACAGTTTTGAGTGCATTCATGATTAAGTTGCCTGATAGGGGTTAGAGCGTATGCGCAAAACGCATCTGGAAGGAGATATCGTTCTTGGCGCGGTTCTCGACATCGGTTTCGTGATAAATGTTTACCCAGAACCCTTGACCCTCACTGATCCGCCAGAACAGACCAGGGCCCATGCCAAGCACTTTCTCTTGCGAATCTTCCAGTCTGCGGCCATTCACCTCGTCATCTTCCAACTGCTTAAAGTAGTAACCGTTCAGGCCAACCGATACGTTCGGAATAACTTCATAGGACGCCGTGAAATTGGCCCATGCAGCTTCGCCAGTTTGAGTGTCACGGACCGGCTGCCCTTCGAAGACCAACGGAGAGCTGCTTGCCGGGTCGTCGTTCTTGAAGTTGTACAGATAGTGCAGTCGCCAACTCATCTCCCAGCGAGGCGCGGGCATCCAGGTAGCGGCCCAGTAGGGGTTGACCGAATAGAAGTTGGAACTCTGATTGAGATCCTTGTGCTGATCGTATTTTCCGGTGGGCAGGATGAAGTCCAGAGCGAATCGTTGGACGAAAACGGGACGATTGTGGCTGTCTACGATTGGATCGAACTGGACCTGAGGGCCGGTGACGATGTCACCCATTCCGGTGCCATTGTCCTTCAACTCTGCCCCTGTATCGCCGAAGTCGCCCTTCAGTGACACGATAGGCACGATTAGGCTCCAGCCTGGATGGGCGCCGGCACCGATGGTTTGCGCAGAGTAGTAGCTGAGCTGGTTCAACAGGGTGATTACGTTCAACTTGGGGTCGTTGAACGCCTTGTTCTCATGGCCGTCCTTGTCCCGGAATGAGCTGGCGCTGTCGGTCTTCAGGTAGACAAGGTGGCTGAGCCCCGGCGGGCCCGCAAAGCCGTCATAGAAACTGGTTCCACCCAAGTTGATACCCGCAGGTTGGGAGACAGAGGGTGGAGGGCCATCCGCAGCGTAAGCAGCATTCACGTCGGCGAAGACGATTAATCCCAGAGTGCTGGCAAGCAAGGTTTTCATGTGTGCTGGCTCTATTGTTGGATTTGTGAGCTGAAGAGCTGTTCGCTCTGTGCACCTGAATCTAGGGGCGATGATGACTGTGGTCTTGCGCGTATCGGCCACTCTTGTCTGGGAGTGCCATTGTTTGGGCGTATGAGGCCGACAGGGCGCTTATCGAACGAGGGATAAGGCCTGTCGGATACTCTGGCGCTCTTGAGCAACTTTTGGCGGGTGAGGGGAAGTCACGCACTCGGCTCAAAACTAGATTGGCGGCACGGCCTTTCGGCCGCGTACAAAAACAAAAAAATGAGAGCCGACAATGAAATCTCTTACACAGCGTGCCTGGTTATCACTGGGTGTGATGATCGCTGCTTCCACTGCTAATGCCGCAGAAGCTCCGCCACCTTCCGTCAGTCAGCCATCCGGAATCAACCTCGGGGTAACCAGTTTCTTCGACGGGTTTGCCGGGCCGCCCGGCTGGACTCATCTTGTATACCTGCGACAAAGTCGGGCGACGTCGATTCGTAATAATCAGGGTAAGGATGTGGCTGTCTTTGACGATCCCAGTATCGACGCCACGGTCCTGCTGAATCAGATCAGCTACATCTCGCCATCAACGATCGGTATGGGCGCTCACCTTGGCTGGAATGCGATTATTCCGCTGACGACGGTCGATGCCTCCTTCGGTGCTGCCGGTCCTGCGCTGGCTGACAACGCGACGGGTCTGGGTGATCTCACTACCGGCCCGCAGATTCAGTTCGATCCTGTCTTCAACGCGCAGGGGAGACCTGTCTTCTCCCAGCGTTTTGCATTTGACGTCATCGTTCCCGTGGGCAAGTACGACTCTCACAAAGACATCAACCAGGGTGCAAACCATTTCTCACTGAACCCATACTGGGCCGCGACCTGGCTCCCCTCTCCGGGGTTCGAGGTGAGCTGGCGTCTTCAGTATCTGTACAACTTCAAGAACGACGACCCTGCCAGTAGCACGCCTCAGTTCTTCAACGGTGAGTCCTTGCGAGACGTCCAGGCCGGCCAGGCTGCCTGGGCCAACTTCACCACCTCGTACGAAGTCGCTCCAGGGCTGCATCTGGGACTGAATGGCTATTACTTCAAGCAGATGACCGATGATCGAGCGAACGGCCACCGTCTGGAGGACTCGCGTGAGAAGGTGCTGGGGATCGGTCCGGGCCTGTTCTGGGCCATCAACAAGTCGGACGGGTTCTGGTTGAATACCTACCGCGAATCTCAAGTGGAGAATCGCGCGCGCAACGATTACGTTGTGCAGGTCCGGTTGGCCCACGCCTTCTGACATTATCCGAACCAGTCGATCAGTGGTGTAGGCTGGCTCGCGCGCTTCGGACATACTTGTGTCCGGTGCGCCGTGCCACCTCTACCATTGAACGATGAGCAGAAGAGGGCCCTCCAATGAATCAACTATCGATCCTGTCAACTGAGCAGCTCCCGGCGGGAGAGCGCATGGCTCAGTGGGCCCAATGTATAAGCCTGTACGCAGGCCAGACGTCCGCAGTGGTCATGCAGAACGAGGAGAGCTCTGTCGAACCCTACAGTCCAAGGGGGTTCAGAGGGCGACTGGAGTTCGGTGACCTGGGTGATCTCCACATTTGTCGAATGATGGCGAGTCCGCATCGGTATCGGAGGAAGTTCCGTGCCGCGCAGGCTCATGAAGGGACCAACTGGACGCTCGTGCTTCAGGAGGGCGGCGTCAGTCATTTCGAGCAAGGCGGGAACACCCTGATGCTGGTGCCCAACCAATTCGCGCTTATCGACGTGAATCAATCGCTGGAGGTGACCAGTTCAAAGGGGTGCGAGCAAATCATCATTCCTTTGGCAGGTCAGCGGTTCAGCCTTGGCGGCAGCGGGCGTCTGTACCACCTGCAGACCGAAGAAGGCCTGCCCAGGATGCTGCGTAGCATGCTGCACGATGCACTGGCGCAGTATTCAAGCCTTTCCTACAGGGCCTCCCGATCTGTCGGGGACGCACTTCTTGGTGTGTTGGAGAGTGCCATCGAGCAGTCCTGCTCCGGGGAAGAGGAAGAGAAAACCAAGCCTTCTCTCATTGCCATGATCCAGGGGTGTATCGAAGAGAACTTGCATGATCCAAGTCTGAATGCAGAAATCATCGCGCGTAACTTGAACTGGTCATCACGATCGCTGCATCGCCATTTTCAGAACTGCTTTGGGTGCACCTTCAGTGATTATGTCTGGCAAAGAAGGCTGAGTCGCTGTGCCGAGCAAATGCTGGACGTCTCGCAGTTCAATCGTTCCATCACTGAAATTGCATTTGGCGTGGGGTTCAGCAGCAGCTCCCACTTCAGTCGCAGTTTCAAGGAGGCTTTTGGTATGACACCTCGCGCGTATCGCAAGTCCCTCATACGCTGAGTGTTCGGCTGAGGTGTCTCGACGGATCAAAACCAGGCTGATCCAGGCAAGTCGAAGGAGGTATCGGGCTCTTAAGGTTTCACTGCACTTTCTACCGCTGATCGAGCGGCCATCAACAACAAGAAAGCCAGGTGAAACTCATGTCCTTGCCAAGCCAATGCCGCATGCCGCGGCCAGTGTACACGCCTCGAAACAGTCGAAATCTCCCTGCCATAGTCCTGCTCTTTCTATCGAGCCTGCCTCTATCAGTGACTGCCTTAGCCGAGGACCGTTCCCCTCAGAAAGTTTACCAGGCCGTTTGTGCGCGCTGTCACGAGGAAGGCATTGCGCTGTCGATTCGAGGCTTCCCTGCGGCAGTGGTGCAGTGGAAGGTACGTAACAGTGTAGGTGCCATGCCTAGATTCCCTGCCACGGACATCGACGATCAGTCGCTCTCTGAGCTTGGCGCATACATCCAGCAATTGAAGCCCATTGCCGCCAATCAAGGTGAGCGGCAATGAACCGTCGGCAGTTTCTCAATAGAAGTGGAGCGGCTTTGGCGGTTGGAGGGCTCTCTTTTGCCTTGCCCACCCGCTTGATGGCCTCTCCAGATCTCGATCCAGTCGAGCGGCCTGTCCTCTTGGTTGGCAACCAGTCACGTCCATCGCGAGCTTTCGACGTGGCGTTCACCCATTCACTGCATCTCCCTTCTTCCAGGATTCGGCGCGTGGCGTGGAGGGATGGCGTTACACCCCGCACCCTGGCCGAGTTCATTCAGGAGGTTGCCGGAAGCGGGCTGATGGTTGCTGGGCTGGTCCAATGGGGGGACTGGGAAATCCTTCAATCGCAGTTGCCTCCACATGGGGTTCTGCACCATCTGCGGCATACGCAAGCGGCTTGCGGTACTCAAGGCATCCGATTGCATTCTCCAGGCGTCACGCAAGAGGGCGTCGTCTCGAGTTCGACGCGTGTTGGACGCAAGAGTTGGGCAGCAATGAGCGGTGTCTTCGCTGCTTCGGCTGTACAAAAAAGAGAATCGCCAGGGGGATGGCAGTCCGAAAGCCCCGTCTCCTCTACCCCCTACGTCTCTTTCGTCCTTCTGACTTGATTGTTTCCCTGGAGCTGTGACATGACCACTTCAACAAATCTGCCTGCTGGCGTGAGCCAAAATACCTTCAACCAAGCCGTCTCCGAGTACGCCGCGATTGTCGGCAACGACAACGTTTTTGTAGCCGATGAATCAATGTCGCCTTACATGAAGGCCTACATTCCTGTTGACGAGAAACTCTATGCACCCTCCGGTGCGGTCTCCGTGTCGAGTGTGGAGCAGATTCAGGAGGTCCTGAAAGTCAGTCATAAGTATGGGATCCCGCTGTGGCCTATCTCGACGGGCAGGAACTTTGGCTACGGGGAGGCCTTGCCTGCCGTACCTGGGCAGCTCCTTCTGGACCTGCGCAAGATGAACAAAATCATTGAGGTGGATCCTGTGTTGGGCACTGCCCTGGTCGAGCCAGGCGTCACCTATGCCCAGCTTCACGCCTATATCAAGGAGCACAACATTCCGCTTTGGTTGAGCGTGCCTGGTCCTGGACCGCTGGTGGGGCCGCTCGGACAAACCCTCATTCGCGGCGAGGGGTACACCGCCTACGCAGAACAGTTCTCGGCCTGCTGCGGGATGGAAGTGGTTCTCGCCGATGGTCAAGTCGTCAGGACGGGACTCGGCGGCATAGAAGGTACCGGCGCCTGGCAGACCAACAAATATGGCTATGGTCCCTATCTGGATGGCATTTTCAGTCAATCCAACTTCGGCATCGTCACAAAGCTCGGGCTGTGGCTGATGCCCGCCCCGGAAAGCTACGAGATTTTCACGATCAGCTTCCCGCTTTACGCAGATATCGAAAAGGCTGTCGACTTGGGGCGCCGGCTGAAGCTGTCCGAGACCGTCCGGTCGCCGCTGTTGATCGCGTCGACCGCTACCGGGATGGCGCTCGCAGGCGTTCCCCGCTCGGTGATCAAGCCTGGGCCTGGCGCTCTTACTGCTGACGAAATCCAGGCGTTTGCTCAGAAAAACCATCAGCCAACGATCTCCATGACCGCCGCTCTATATGGCACCAGGGATCAGATCGCTGCCCACCTCAAATTCGTTGAAAAGGAAGCCAAGGCCGCGGGTGGGATGTTGCTGCATGGCGATCAACTGAACGTGCTGCCGGAAAAACTGGTGCATCACTTCCATGACATGTTTACGGGAACGCCTGACCTTCAGGAGTTTGCACTGCTCAACTGGATTGGTGGTGGCGGTCTGATCTGGTTTGCTCCGATCTGCCCGACCCGAGGCAGTGAGGCGATCAAGCAGATCGACATGATGAAATCACTTGCCGCCGAGTTCGAGTTCGATTTCATCGATGCGTTCTTCCTGAACGGCCGCAGCATGGTGCATCTGTTCAACCTGTTCTATGACCGCAGCAATGAGGATCAGAAGAAGAGGGCGTATGCCTTCTTCGAGAAGGCGCAAGCGACTTTCGCGAAGGCGGGGTATGGGGTGTATCGCAGTAATCCCGCGTTCATGAAGAAAACGGCGCAAGTCTATGGCTCGGCGCAAATGGACCTCAATCGGCGAATCAAGAAAGCCCTGGATCCGAAGGGCCTGATTGCTCCCGGGATGTCAGGCATCACCATAGCCTGACCGGCTGAAGGCGGTATTCCACCGAAGGATAAAAAGCTCGGTGGAATACCTGCTGTTCTCCTGTCTGCGCATCGCCGTATCAATTTCTCCATCCAGTTGACTGACAGCCTTGGTCAACGCTGGCGCAGCCAGAATAAATAACAAGAAACCCTGGAGCCTGAAGTCCCGGTCAATCCTGAGAGTCCTTCCACTTCTCGGTGCCGATCAGGTCTCCACAATAAAAGGGGTACCCGTATGGGGTATGTGTTGAGCAATCTCTCGATTGGTCGAAAGTTGCTTCTAGGCTTTGGATTGGTTGTCGTGGTGGCGTTGGGCGTAGCCAGTGTGGGCTTCATCAACATCTTCGCATTGTTAGAACGTGGCGACCTGATGACGGGTATTGCTGAAAGCCAGGTCCACTTGCTTCGCGCGAAAGTGGCTCAGCAGGAATACGTCCGCTCTGGATCTCTGGACTCCGCGCAGCGCGCCCAGGCGTCGCTCACGGCTATGCAGTCTCGGTTGGACGCGCTTCTGGGGTCCCGCCTGAACAGTGAGCAACGGGCGCTTCTGGTGGAAATGAAGTCCGCTACGAAAGCCTGTCAGGCGTCTTTTGATCGCTTGGGGGGGATTGCGGATGGGGCTTCCCATGGAGGGACGGCGTATGAAGACCTGGAACAACAATTTGCCAAATTGATGGGTCTTGCAGAGGCCGCTTATGTGGCGCCTGGCAAAGAAATGGCGGCTCTCGATAGACGAATCCCACGCCTTATGGGATTCAGCTGTTTCGCTCTCCTCTTGGTTGCGGGTGCCGTTGCTTTGTTTTTGCACCGTCAGATCGTCTTGCCTCTGCGTCATGCCGTCTCGGTGTTGCGTACCGTAGCAGCAGGAGACCTTTGCATTGCGATCGAGGTTCGCCAACAGGATGAGTTGGGGCAGTTGCTGCTTGCGACTCGCCGCATGGTCTGTGATGTACGTGGGGTGGTTGAACGGATTGGCGGCGGCGTTGAAACGCTGTCGGCGATGGCGGCCGGCTGCGCTGTTATCAGTGCAGGAGCCGGCGAGATTACGCGCAGGCAAAGCCAGGAAGCAGAGCAGAGCGCGTCGGCACTCGTGCAGATGGCTGCAAGTGTGCATGAAGTGGCGAGCCATACGCAGCAAGCGTCTGTGGCGGCGCGCGATGCGCAACAGCAGGCGCGATCCGGCGCCATGATGGTGGCCGACGCAGTGGGCAGGATCGATGGATTGGCAGAAGGCGTGCTGGCAACTAAAGCCAGTATGGTTTCCTTGTCCGCAGAGAGTGAGCGAATCGGCGGCATACTCGATGTGATCAAGTCTGTTGCCGAGCAGACGAACCTCCTGGCGCTCAATGCCGCGATCGAGGCTGCTCGCGCGGGAGATCAAGGGCGCGGATTTGCGGTTGTTGCAGACGAAGTCAGGGCGCTTGCAAGACGAACCCAGGACGCCACGATGGATATCGCCACGACTATCGAGTCCCTGCAAGAACTGACGCGGCAAGCCCTGTATCGCAGCGAGGATTGCCTGGTGCAGGCGAGCAGGGCCGTTGAGCAAGTCCGTCTGGCCGATCACAGTTTGATATCGATCACACAGTCGGTTTCTCTGATCGAGCAAATGAACCAGCAAATCGCTGCGGCGGTCACGCAGCAGAGTGCCGTAGCCGAGCAAGTGAGTCGGAGCGTCGTCAAGGTGCGAGACGATGCGCAGGCCAGTGCTGCCAAAGCCAGCGAGAGCACTGGCTTCAGCGACGCGTTGCAACACCTCAGCGTTGAGCTGAGCCAGTGCATCACGCTGTTCCGGTACTGATATGCCGCGGTTCTGAGGAAACGGGAGTCGCGTGCGGCAGCATTCAGCAAACGCTGTCCTTGACAGTCAAGTTGTCGCACCGCTCAGGCAAGTCGTGTCGCCTTTCCAAGTCTAAATTCGTGCTCGGATGCTGCGCTCAGCTCCAGGGTTTCGCCCATTGCGGCGAGCATGAAAACAAGAATCCGGTCGAACCGGTTCTACGATTTAGGTGATGCACATGACTCTGCAATTTCCGGCTCTGCCTAATTTCACTGGCTACAATGCCCCGATGCGCACTGACTGCGAGATCCTGGATCTCGAGGTGGCTGGAGAGATTCCGGCCGAGATCGAGGGTACCTGGTATCGATGTGGTCCCGATCCACGCTTTGCGCCCAAGCTTGGCGACGATATCTATGTGAACGGTGATGGCGTTGTGAGTATGTTTCGCTTTCACCGTGGGCGAGTTGAATTCCGTATGCGTCACGTCCGCACCGAGCGCTTCCTCGCCGAGCGCGAAGCGGGTCGCGCCCTGTTCGGTGCCTATCGCAATCCCTTCACCGACGATCCTCTTGTGGCCACTGTCAGCGGTAACACCGCCAACACTACCGCTTTCTTCCACGCTGGCCGTCTGTTCGCCCTGAAAGAGGATGGGCTGCCCTACGAGCTGGATCCCGACACCCTTGAAACACGCGGAACCTGGGACTTCAAAGGCAAGCTGACGAGCAAGACCGTGACGGCACATCCCAAAATCGACCCTGCCACAGGGGAATGGTTGCTGTTTGGTTATGAGGCTGACGGACTCGGCTCAAGGGACATGGTCTTCGGTGTGGTCGACAAGCACGGAAACCTGATCCGCGAAGACTGGTTTGAAGCACCGTATACCGCAATGCAACACGATTTCGCGGTCACTCAGGACTACGTCATCTTCATGGTCTTCCCGACGACCGCCGACGTTGAACGCATGCGCAAGGGTGGGGATCACTGGGTGTGGGAGCGTGACAAGGAGAGCTGGATCGGCATCTTGCCGCGTCATGGCTCGGTGGACCAGCTGCGCTGGTTCAAACGACCTGCGGCTTATTCGTTTCACGTGGGTAATGCCTATAACGAAGGCAGCATGGTTCACATGGACCTGTGTCTGTCCCAACGCAATGCCTTCCCGGGCATTCCCGATGCAGACGGTGCGCCTTACAACCCCGAGGAGGCGGCGCCATTCCTGACCCGCTGGAGCTTTGATGTGCAGGATCCCGAGCAGAGCTTCAGCTCGCGACAGCTCAGCCCCATCCCCGGGGAACTTCCTCGGGTAGACGGGCGAGTGGTTGCGGCGAAGCACCGGGTCATCTACTACGGTGGCATCAACCCGGAACTTCCCCTGAACATCTCCGGCCCCATCGGGCCAGGCTCCAACTTGTTGGTTCGTGTCGACGTCGAAAGCGGCGCTGTCAGTGCACTGCATCTTCGCGATGCCGATTCGTTCCAGGAACCACAGCTGGTTCCCGCCGCCGACCACGAAGGCTATCTGCTGGTGGTAGTGGATCATCACGACCGGATGCTCGCCTCGGTGGCGATCCTCGAGGCGGCCCACCCGGAAAAAGGGCCTGTCGCCACGATCAAGCTGCCCATCCGATTGCGTGACGCTTTCCATGGTTGCTGGGTTGCAAGTGGCGCGTCGAACGGAGCCTGAGCCCCCTGCCAGGCGACCACCACTTTCAGCGACGACTCAAGGCACGGGAAGGGCTTTAGATCCCTTCCGTGCCGTTGCGTCTTTCTCGTTTGTACATCAACTGTCGATTGTGCTTTGAGCGCGAATCTTGCGCAGCTCGTTGGCACATCACGAAGATCAAGGATTTGCACCATGGAACACACTCAAGTACCGCGCTATCTCATTGAAGGTCATCAGTACATCAACGGTGCCTGGCGCACAGGTCGCTCTGCCAAGCGCCTGGACGATAACAATCCGTACACCGGCGAAAAGCTTCTGGAGATGCCGCTGGCCTCTATCGGCGATCTCGATGACGCCTACCAATCTGCCAGGACGGCTCAGGATGCATGGGGGAAAACATTTCCCGGGCAACGCCGCGAGTTGCTGGAGAACCTGGCCCGTGTAATGGAGGCGCGAGCCGAAGAAATTGTCGAATGGCTGATCCGGGAGTCGGGCAGTACCCGGCTCAAGGCGGGGTTCGAATGGCATAACACGCTGCAACTGGTGAGGGAGTGCTCGGGGCTCCCATTCCAGGTCGAGGGGCGCATCCTCAGCAGCCACAAACCGGGTGAGCAGAGTTTTGTGTTCCGCGAAGCACTGGGGGTCGTGGGGGTTATCAGTCCCTGGAATTTCCCTCTTTACTTGAGTATGCGTTCGGTCGTTCCGGCCATTGCGCTGGGCAACACCGTTGTACTCAAACCGGCCAGTGACACGGCTGTCAGCGGTGGGTTGCTGATAGCGCACATGTTTGAGGAAGCGGGATTTCCTGCCGGAGTGATTAACGTCCTGGTCGGTGCCGGCTCTGAAATCGGTGATGCGTTCGTCGAGCACCCGGTGCCGAGTCTGGTTTCCTTCACGGGTTCGACTGAAGTCGGGCGAAATGTCGGACGGATTGCTACTGGCGGCGCCCACCTCAAGAGGGTTGCCCTGGAACTGGGCGGCAATTGCCCTCTGGTTGTCCTGAAGGACGCTGACGTCGAACTGGCGGCTCATGCCGCTGTCGTTGGGCGTTTTCTCCACCAGGGTCAAATATGCATGAGTGCCAATCGGGTCATTGTCGAGCGTTCGCTCTACGCGGATTTCGCCGCACTGGTCGTCGAGCGTGTCAGGAAACTCAAGGTGGGTGACCCCATGGCAGCCGATACGGTAATCGGTCCGCTGACCAATCAAGCGCAGATGCAGTCGTTGCAGGCCAAGCTCGCCAATGCAAGGAACTCCGGCCTTGAGGAGCTTCATGGCGGCGCGCCGAATGGCCTCGTGTTGCCGCCTCATGTTTTCGGCAAGGTTCCCGCGAACCACGAACTGGCACTGGAGGAAACCTTCGGCCCGGTACTTCCTCTGCTTGTCGCCGATAACGAGGCCCATGCGCTAGACCTCGCGAATGCAAGTGAGTACGGACTTTCCAGTGCGGTTTTCACTCGCGACATGCAACGGGGTATCGAGTTCTCGCGAGGGATTGTGGCCGGCATGACCCACATCAACGACATCACTGTGGACGACCAGCCGAATGCGCCTTTCGGTGGAGAGAAGAACTCCGGGTTGGGGAGGTTCAATGGCCATTACGCCATTGACGAGTTCACCCGGGCTCACTGGATCACCTGGAGACAAAACGGCGCGAACTATCCGTTCTGAGAACACCTGGCCCCCTGATGGGGGCGAGTCGCCGCCGCACCGAAAGGCACAGGCCAAACGGTAACCATCGTTCACGTAGTGTGAGGACAACATTCATGCAGTTTCATCTCAACGGTTTCCACGCGGGTGATCCCTGCCTGCAACCCGCAAAGGAGGGTGTGCACAATCACGAATTGCCTGAAGCAGTTGATGTACTTATTGCTGGCAGCGGTCCTGCGGGATTGGTATTGGCAACACAGCTCTCGAAATTTCCAAACATCGTGACGCGCATCCTCGAGAGGCGCTCCGGGCCTCTGCTGATGGGGCAGGCCGATGGAGTCGCCTGCCGAACAGTCGAGATGTTCAATGCGTTTGGCCTGGCCGACCGACTGCTGCGTGAGGCCTACTGGGTCAACGAAACGGTGTTCTGGCGACCTGACGCCAGTCATCGAGGTTCGATCACCCGTACGGGGCGAGTCCAGGACACCGAGGACGGTCTGTCGGAATTCCCGCACTTGATCGTCAATCAGGCGCGAATCCAGGATTACCTGCTTGAGTCCATGGAGAAATCCAGCCGCCGGCTGGTCCCTGACTACAATTGGGAAATCGTCGAACTTGCGCGTGACGACACAAACCCCTATCCCGTCCAGGTGACCTTGCGCCGTACAGATCCCGGTCACGAGGGGCAGGAGCGCCAGATTCGAGCCAGGTATGTGGTCGGTTGCGATGGTGCCCGCAGTGTGGTGCGTGGCGCTATCGGGCAACAACTGCGCGGCGATGCTGCCAACCATGCCTGGGGAGTGATGGACGTATTGGCGGTAACCGACTTCCCCGACATTCGTCTCAAGGCGGCTGTTCAGTCCGCGACGGGTGGAAATCTGCTGATCATTCCTCGCGAAGGCGGTCATCTCGTTCGTTTCTATGTCGATCTTGGCATCGTCGATCAGGACAATCGCCAGTCCATTCGGCAGACCAGCATCGAGCAGATGACCTCGATTGCCCGGAGCATTCTTCATCCTTACACGTTGGATGTGAAGGAAGTCGCCTGGTCCTCGGTCTACGAAGTCGGGCAACGTCTGACCGATCGCTTTGACGACTCCCTGGATCAGCGAGGTGATGAGCGCGAACCAAGAGTTTTCATTGCCGGTGACGCTTGCCATACGCACAGTGCCAAGGCTGGCCAGGGCATGAACGTTTCAATGCAAGACGCGTACAACCTCGGTTGGAAGATTGCAGCAGTGCTCGAAGGGCGCAGTGATGCCACTCTCCTGAAAACCTACACCCAGGAACGTCAGCCTGTCGCTCAGGAACTGATCGACTTCGACAAGCACTGGGCGGCACTGATGGGAGGACGGCCAAAGGACCCTGATAACCCCGGCTCTAGCGGAATCGACCCCGCCGAAGTGCAAGAGTATTTTGTCCGCGCCGGGCGTTATACGGCAGGTGTGGCAACACGCTACAAGCCTGGAATGCTGACGGGGGAGGGTCACTGGCAGCATCTGGCCGAGGGGTTGCACATAGGAAGCCGGTTCCACTCGGCACCCGTGATTCGCCTGGCAGACGCCAAGCCTGTCCATTTGGGGCACACGGCTTGTGCTGATGGTCGCTGGACGCTCTACGCCTTTTCTGACAAGGAGCAGACAGGTCTGCGCGGTCTGTGCAATTTCTTGAGCGAAGCCGCGTCCCCCTCGTTGCGGCGCATCGCGGCGCTGAACGCTGACGTGGACGGCATCCTGGATGTACGGGCGATTTTCCAGCAACCTCACCGTACGTTGCGCCTGGAAGATCTGCCTCCGCTTTTGCTTCCACGAAAAGGACGATACGGGTTGATTGACTACGAAAAGGTCTTCACCGCGGACAGTCACCTGGATGTATTCGCGTTACGCGGCATTGATCGTGAGCGGGGCGCAATGGTACTGGTGCGACCGGATCAGTTCATCGCCCATGTTTTGCCCCTGGATGGATACGAGGCGTTGGAGGCGTTCTTGCGTCCGGTCTTCAATGGCGAGTGAAGGTGTGGGCTTGAATTTCCCCAAGTCCAGTCACCTGGGGCAGCCGTGTTGATCGATCCTTCCCGATCTTGATGGCTTTGGTTTATCCGCTATCGGTCGCTCAACCTTGTTCGTGTCGATCGGATCTGTACCCACCTGCCGCATTCGGCAGGTGGGTACGTTGGGTGCACTCGCGCAGGCATCATTAGCCGATGCGAACAGGCGTGAGACTGTTTCTGTGTGAGCGCCTGACTCATTACAGCTTTCGAATATTCAATTTCCCCAATATATCCAAGGCATTTCGCCAGGTGCCAGCCTGCTGCTCGCCTTAAGATCAGGGCTTTGAGCTGATTGTGATCCTCAGGAAAAGGCGCCTTGAGGAAATATTTCGTTTCTTTTCCTTTACCTTATATACGTAAAAACATATATTCGATAAATCGTATATGAGTCGAGATTTCACAGTGACCTACAAGCGCCGGCACCCTTCACGACATTCATGAGCGCATCAAGTTATTCATCCTGGTGAAACCAAACGCTGAGCATCGATATGGCTGACCATCTGACACCGACCACTGTTTTCAAATGCCTGGCTGACGACACCCGTGTCCGCACCATGCTGCTCATTACCCGTGAAGGAGAGCTTTGTGTGTGCGAGCTGACCTGCGCCTTGAACGAGAGCCAGCCAAAAATCTCCAGGCACCTGGCGCAATTGCGTACGTGTGGCTTGTTGTCGGACCGTCGCCAAGGTCAATGGGTGTACTACCGCCTGCACCCCAACCTCCCTGATTGGGTTCATCAAGTGCTGACCACCGTGCTGGAAAGCAACAGGCACTGGCTGAGCCCTGACGCCAAACGCCTTGATGAAATGGGTGACCGTCCTGAACGCGCAGCCGTGTGCTGTGCAAGCAAAATCGCCTGATTGCGCCTTCGACTGCGAGACTGCTTGATGAAAATCCTGTTTCTCTGCCTTCGCCACGGTGATTGGCCCATTGGTGGAAGTGCCAGTGCTGATTTCCCTGGTCGGCGTGGCCCTCTGGTTGAAACGCCGCTGGTTCGATGAATCCAAGAGCGCCGCTGCGCAGGACAAAGACTATGTTTGATGACCTTATCCCCCAACTCGATACCGAACTGGTTGATCTCCCATCGACAGACAAACTCGGTATCGAAAAGACCTCCATCCATAAGCCGCGCATTTTGCTGCTGTACGGATCGACCCGTGAGCGCTCCTTCAGTCGCCTGCTGGTAGAGGAGGCCGCTCGACTGCTTGAGCACTTCGGCGCCGAGGCGCGGATTTTCAATCCGTCAGGTTTGCCGCTGCCCGATGACGCAGCCGACGATCATCCCCGTGTGAAGGAACTGCGCGACCTGATGCTGTGGTCCGAGGGGCAGGTCTGGTGCTCTCCAGAACGTCACGGTTCCATGAGCGCGGTCTTCAAGGCGCAGATCGACTGGGTGCCACTGGCGATGGGCGCGGTACGCCCGACCCAGGGCAAAACCCTCGCCGTCATGCAGGTGTGCGGTGGTTCGCAGTCGTTCAACGTGGTCAATCAGCTGCGAGTGTTGGGGCGTTGGATGCGCATGTTCACCATCCCCAACCAATCCTCCGTGCCGAAGGCCTATATGGAATTCGACGATAACGGCCGGATGAAGCCTTCTCCGTACTACGACCGCGTCGTGGATGTGATGGAAGAGTTGGTGAAATTCACGCTGTTGCTTCGCGACCGCCAGGACTATCTGGTGGATCGTTATTCCGAGCGCAAAGAGTCAGCGGAAGAACTCATGAAACGTGTCAATCAGCGCTCCATCTGAGGACTTTTCACTGTGCAACAACACCCATATTCCGTATTGCCCCTGGCACAATTCAACGGCCAGTTGATCTTCACCCCGTGCCCAGGCACGAAGGGCATCAGGCCTTTCGAGGCATTGCAAACCCTGAAAGATGCGGGGGCCTCGGCGTTGCTGACGCTGATGCCGACCGAGGAGTTGCTTCAGAACGAGATCGACCTGCTGCCCGAAGAGTGCCAGATGCTTGGCATCGAGTGGTTTCACCTGCCAGTAGAGGATGATCAAGCTCCTGGCGAAGCATTTAAAGCCGCATGGGGGCAGCACCATCGGCGACTCCAGCAGCTGCTGACCGAAGGGAAAACCATCGCCATTCATTGCAAGGGCGGTTCGGGTCGCACGGGCTTGGTCGCCGCTCAACTGTTGATCGAGAGCGGTGTGCCATTCAGCGATGCCATCCGCGATGTTCAGTCGTTGCGCCCACGTGCCATTCAGCATCCCGCCCACATTGAATACATCGGCCAGTTCGACACCCGGTCGAACGCTCACTGACAGCAGATATGGAGCACCACAACATGACGATCAAAGTTGGCATCAATGGTTTCGGCCGGATCGGTCGCCTCGCGCTGCGAGCCGCCTGGAGCTGGTCAGAGTTTGAGTTCGTGCAGATCAACGATCCAGCAGGGGACGCGGCGACTCATGCGCACCTGCTTAATTTCGACTCGGTACATGGTCGTTGGCATTACCAGGCTGATTCCGAGGGCGACAGCATCGTCATCGACGGCAAACGAATCCAGGTGACGGCCAATAAGGCGATTGCCGACACCGATTGGTCGGGCTGTGATCTGGTGATCGAAGCCAGCGGCAAAATGAAGACGGTTGCGGTCCTCCAGGCTTACCTGGACCAGGGCGTGAAGCGAGTGGTGGTCAGTGCGCCAGTGAAAGAGAAGGGCGCGTTGAACATTGTCATGGGCGTCAACCATCAGCTATTCAAACCGGCGGAACATCGCATCGTCACCGCCGCTTCATGCACGACCAACTGCCTGGCGCCGGTGGTGAAAGTCATCCACGAGAAACTGGGCATTCGCCACGGTTCGATCACCACCATCCACGACCTGACCAACACCCAGAGCATCCTCGATCAGCCGCACAAGGACCTGCGCCGAGCGCGTGCCTCGGGGATGAGTTTGATTCCGACCAGCACCGGATCGGCCACCGCGATTGCGGAAATTTTCCCGGAGCTGCGTGGTCGCCTGAATGGTCACGCCGTACGCGTACCATTGGCCAACGCCTCGCTGACGGACTGCGTCTTTGAGGTCGAGCGGGCCACCACGGTCGAAGAGGTCAATCAGTTCCTCAAGAACGCTTCCCAGAACGAGCTCAAAGACATCCTCGGCTTCGAGGAACGCCCCCTGGTGTCCATCGACTACCGTACCGATCCGCGCTCGTCGATCATCGATGCGCTGTCGACCATGGTCATCAATGGCACCCAGGTCAAACTCTATGCCTGGTACGACAACGAATGGGGCTATGCCAATCGCACCGTCGAACTGGCCAGAATGGTCGCAATGGCAGTCTGAGGAGCGGTCATGAAAGCGTTGTCAGCCCTCGCTCCGGAAGTGCGGCAGTACCTGCTCGTTACGGGCAACTACTGGGCCTTCACCCTCACCGACGGCGCCTTGCGTATGTTGGTGGTGCTGCACTTTCACGCGCTGGGCTACAGCCCCCTTCAAATCGCGGCCCTGTTTTTGTTCTACGAGCTGTTTGGCGTGATCACCAACCTGGTGGGGGGCTACCTCGGTGCCCGGTTGGGTCTTAACCGGACCATGAACATCGGGCTGGGCCTCCAGGTCGCGGCGCTGCTGATGCTGACGGTGCCTGGCGCCTGGCTGACCATCCCTTGGGTAATGGGTGCCCAGGCGCTGTCGGGGATTGCCAAGGACCTGAACAAGATGAGCGCCAAAAGCTCCATCAAACTGCTGGTTCCGGATGGGCAGCAGGGCACGCTCTACAAATGGGTGGCGATCCTCACCGGCTCGAAGAACGCACTCAAGGGTGTCGGCTTCTTTCTGGGCGGAGCCTTGCTAGCACTGATCGGTTTCAAAGGCGCCTTGCTGGCCATGGCAGGTGTTCTGGCGTTGATCTGGATCAGCAGTCTGATCCTGTTGAAGAAGGACCTGGGAAAAGCGAAAGCCAAGCCAAAGTTTCGCGACATCCTGTCCAAGAGCCGGGCGATCAATATCCTCTCAGCGGCACGGATGTTTCTGTTCGGCGCCCGCGATGTCTGGTTTGTGGTGGCCTTGCCGGTTTACCTCAGCAGTGTGTTTGGCTGGGACTTCTGGGAGGTTGGCGGCTTCCTTGCGGCCTGGGTGATTGGCTACGGCATTGTGCAATCCTTCGCGCCCAACATCACCGGCAAGAAACGTGGGCACGTACCCGATGGTCGTGCGGCGTTTCTGTGGGCGCTGGCGCTGGCGGGCCTGCCTGCGGCCATTGCTCTGGGGCTCGATACCGGGCTGTCGCAACAGGGGGTGTTGCTCGGCGGATTGATGGTCTTTGGTGCGCTGTTCGCGGTGAACTCTTCGCTGCACAGCTACCTGATCGTGTCATACGCCAAGGAAGACGGCGTGTCGCTGGATGTGGGGTTTTACTACATGTCCAACGCCATGGGACGGTTGGCAGGCACGGTGCTCTCCGGCTGGGTTTATCAGGTCTATGGGCTGGGTGCGTGCTTGTGGATATCGAGCGCATTCGTGTTGCTCGCAGCACTGATCTCCATAGGGTTACCGAGGCATGCCGAGGCGATGTGAAGGGTCAGGTCCGTGACGCTATGACGAGTAGCCACCATGTGTGCACCCAGTACGCGATCCGTATCGGCATCCACCACCAGCTTCATCAGCGTCTGCTCGGACGATTGCGTGAGGGTCAGTTTCATCGGCTTGAAGCGGCTCTCGAAAATCACCACGTTGTGGCCATTTTCCAGTGCCTGTTCTTCGGTCAATCCCACCGTCCCTATATTGGGCTGGCAAGTCATTTCGTTTCCCTGCAAGGACAGCACAGCGCGTGTGCGTCAAAAGTGGCAATTGCTTCTGTGTCCAGTCTCGCCATCCCGGCGCAATCAGAGAACCAGCAGGGTTGTCATGACTCAATTGTGCTGGGTGAAACAATCCGGGCCGCGATCTGGCATGAACGATCAGGCGATGCCCGCCAAGCCGTGCCCCTGGGGTTGTAGCCCGCTGCTGTCGACTGACCGATAGCGTCCAGGAGCGAATACAATGCAGCGCATAAGCAGAACCTATCGAAGGGGAACTCACATGCTGCTACGACATTTGCGCTATTTACTGGCCGTCGCGGATAACGGCGGCTTTACCCGCGCCGCCGAGGCGTTGCATGTTTCCCAGCCGACCTTGTCCCAACAGATCCGGCAATTGGAAGAGTCGCTTGGCGTTGTGCTGTTCGACCGAACATCACGGACAGTGAAACCGACCGACGCGGGGCAGGCCTACATCGACTGCGCGCGTCGCGTGCTGGTGGAGTTGGCCGCTGGCAAGCGAGCACTGCACGATGTGAAGGACCTGTCCCGGGGCACCTTGCGCCTGGCCATGACGCCAACGTTCATGGCGTATCTCGTCGGGCCACTGGTACGCGACTACAAAAACCGCTATCCCAACATCCATCTGGAAATCTTTGAATTGTCGATGGACGATATCGAAACCGGGTTGGCGGAGGATTCGCTGGATATCGCGATCGCGTTTGACCAAGTGAGAAACGCGGACATCGAATCGATCCCGGCGTTTATCGAAACCCTGGGGCTGATGGTCGGGCGCGATCATCCGCTGTACGACTGCAAGACACCTTTGACGGCCCAGCAGGTTGCTCAACTGGAGTTTGCCCTGTTGACGCCGGACTTCGTCACTCGCGTCTGTATCGATGAGTACTTCGCAAGCGCGCAGATCACGCCGAAGGTGGCGATTGAGGTCAACTCGGTCAACACACTGCTGGAAGTCATTCGGCACACGGCGATCGCCACCATTCTCCCCGAACCGATCGCTACCCAGGACCGCGCCCTGCGCAAGCTCGCATTGATGGACAACGGACCTCGACGCGCAGCGGCGTTACTGCGGCGCAAAAACAACTACCACAGCGCAGCATCCATCGCCTTCATGGAATTGGTGTCAGGAACCACGGTGGGCGATTAGAGCCGTCCACTTCGTCCAGATCGACAGCGATCATTACGCTGGGTGAACTCGGCCTGCCAACGCAATCCTGATTGACCTCGCCGCCCAATAGGGCCAGGGCCAACGTCCATTCCTGGCCGGTGACAAGCCGACGGTCGCCGACATTGCCGCCTACACCGGGCCGGAGTCGGTGCCTGATCAGGCAACGGCTTTTTCGGGGCGGGCCTGCACGGCGCAGGTCGTCGGGTGCTGGACCAGGGACTTGAACGTCTTGTTGTCGGCGTCCAGGGCATCGATCGAACCGGTCCCGATGTCGTAGACCCAGCCATGCAGATTCAGCCGACCTTTTTCCTGGGCCAGGCGCACGCTCGGGTGGGTCTGGATGTTGGCCAGTTGAGCGATGACGTTTTCACGCACCATCGAACTCACTTTGGCGGCTTCATCTGCGTGAGGGCGTGACTCGTTGATGACTTTGGCCGACTCGGAATGTTGCAACCAGCCGGCCACGGCAGGCAGGTGATCCATGCATTTGCACTTGGCGACGGCGGTCATGGCACCGCAATCGGAATGGCCGCAGATCACGATATCGGTCACGCCCAGCACGGCCACGGCGTATTCGACAGTGGCCGACACGCCACCCGGGTGCGGGCTGTAGGACGGCACAATGTTGCCGGCGTTACGAATCACGAACAGCTCACCGGGCTCTTGCTGGGTCAGCAGCTCCGGTACCACGCGGCTGTCGGAACATGTGATGAACAACGTGCCTGGGTGTTGCGTGGTGGCCAGGTGTTTGAACAGGTCCGTCCGTTGTGGAAACGCTTCCTTTTGAAACTTCAAAAAACCTTCGATGAGCGCTTTCATGATGCGTACCTTTAATTGATTGCTTGATGATGGCGTGACGATCAGTTGGTACAGCCGGCCCCGATCACGTTGTATTCCAGCGTTCGGGTATCGCCGCGGGAATCCTTGTAAGTCATCTGTACGGGCGTCGGACCGCAGACATCCGCGGCCGGGGTGATGTTGATTACCTTGGCGATATCCAGATGCATGCCGTAGGCATAGGGAACGGCCTCTGGTGCGACCACCGGTCCCTGTGCGTAGGCTGACAGCGAGGCCGTCAGGGACAGGGCGAGAAACAGAATTTTTTGCATGACGCGTCCTCCATTCAAATGGGCTGATTGATAGAAGCGGGTTCGGTCGGTTTTGAAGCGGGCCCGCAAAGGCTGCGGGCCGGATGACAGGCCGGGTTGCGCCCTTAGAAAGGACGCAGTGGCAGGAACTTGCCGTCGAGGGTGATCACTGCACGGTGGCCGCCTTCCGGGTCTTCGACTTTCTTCATGTCCAGTTTGAAGTTGATTGCGCTGATGATGCCGTCGCCGAACTGTTCGTGAACCAGGGCTTTCAACGTGGTGCCGTAGATCTGGATCATCTCGTAGAAGCGGTAGATGGTCGGGTCGGTCGGCACACCCGACAGGCTGCCGCGCAGCGGGATGATTTGCAGGCGGGCTACCGAATCGGCGTCCAGGTCCAGTTTTTCGCCGATGACTTTGGCAGCTGCTTCTGGCAGCGGGTGCTGACCGAGCAGGGCTGCGGTGACGTAAGCCAGACCAAGGCCGGTGCCTTCGGCCATGTCCTCGAAGGACAGGTTTTTGCGAGCCTTGGCGTCCAGGATTCTGGCGGTCAGTTCGAGGCTGGTGTCGTTGTAAGCGTGAGACTGTTGCATGGTGAATCTCCTGTCGGGGTTGCTGGTGGGGTGTTGCTTGGGTGTGAAGCAATCTTCTGCCGTTTGTTCGATAGCGTCCAAGACCGATATGCAATTCTTTGCATAGGTCCTGCCTATAGATGCCGGTCGGAGTGCGCGCTGCTGTTGGCCCCGCACCGGTGAGGAAGCGCAGGCCGGCGAGGCGAATGCGTGAATGTGTGGATCGCGGGGAAAAGCCGGAAAACGCACGCGCCCAGAGGGTTTGTATCGCTGTGTATCTCCAGTGCCGCCCGCTACCTCGGCATACAAAAACCGGTCAGTCGGACATGTGGGAGATACACCGTTGACTCGAAATGGACTCACTGCATGAGCGAAACCCGACTCGGCGTTTACCGTGCACTGACCGGAGAAATTCAATGCCTCGTTTCAACACCCATAAGACACTCGGCAGGTTTGCTGCCGCCCTGGCCGCCGCCATATCCCTGTGTGCGTTCGCGGGGATGGCCCAGGCTGAAGCGGCTCACGAGACGTCTGCGGCGAAAAGCTGGCAGACAGGCCTCCATCGCACGGATCTGGTGAAACGCGATCTGGGCGTTTCCGACCGCGAAGTGATCCAGGTCCGCGTTGACTTCGAGCCGGGGGTCGCCGCCCCCAGGCACTCGCACCCCGGTGTGGAAGTGGCTTACGTCATCAGTGGCACTTTTCAGTATCAGCTCGAGGGGCAGCCAGCGGTGACGCTCAAGGCCGGTGACTCGCTGTACATTCCGGAAGGAACCGCCCACACCGCGACGAACATCGGCACGACCGCCGGCTCGGAACTGGCGACCTACATCGTCAGGAAGGACACTCCGCTGGTTGTTTTGCAAAAATAAGCCGCCTGCGCCGATTGCCTGGCGGGCACGACCTCCAGGCAACCGTCACGGGCCAATTTGAGCGCTGGCGAAATGAGCGTCAGGAAGAAAAAGCTGGCCTTCAAGGCCGCCGAAAATTACCCAGTCGAGACAAACAGTGGTTCAATCCCGGCCAACCCATAAATACAAAAAATCAGGAGTCATTGATGCAACCGATCCGTCTCGGTTTGGTGGGCTACGGCAAGATTGCCCAGGATCAACACGTTCCAGCCATCAACGCCAACCCGGCGTTCCAGTTAGTGTCGGTCGCCACGCAAGGGCGGCCCTGCGCCGGGGTAGAGAATTTTCAGTCCCTGAGCGAGTTGCTCGAACGCGGCCCGCATGTCGATGCGATAGCGTTTTGCACGCCACCCCAGGGACGATTCGCCCTGGTCCGACAGGCGCTGGCCGCTGGCAAACACGTGCTGGTGGAAAAACCGCCGTGCGCCACGTTGGGCGAAGCGATGGCATTGGTGGATCAGGCCGGGGAGCAAGGGGTCAGCGGATTGTTCGCCTGGCATTCACGCTATGCGCCCGGCATCGAAGCCGCCCGTGACTGGCTGGCCACCCGCACCCTGCAAAGCGTGCAGATTGACTGGAAGGAAGACGTTCGCAAGTGGCACCCCGGCCAGGCATGGATCTGGCAACCCGGCGGCCTGGGCGTCTTCGATCCGGGCATCAACGCCTTGTCGATTGCCACCCATCTGCTGCCGCTGCCGCTGTTCGTTGAGTCAGCCGAACTGCGAGTCCCCGCAAACTGCCAGTCGCCCATCGCCGCTTCCATCAAAATGTCTGACGCGCGCCACCTCGATGTTCGTGCGGAGTTCGATTTCGACCACGGACATGACGAACTCTGGAGCATCGAGATTCGTTGCTCCGAAGGTATCCTGCGACTGGACAACGGGGGAGCGCGCTTGAGTATTGATGGCGTGCGCCAGGCGGTATCGGAGGAGGGCGAGTACGCGGCGGTGTATCGACATTTTCAGCAGTTGATTGCCGACAAGGCCAGTGACCTGGACCTCCAGCCGTTGCGACTGGTGGCCGACAGCTTCTTTGTCGGCAGCCGGACGGAGGTCGAGCCGTTCTTTGACTAGCGGCCGCCAGCCGTTACCGCGATAAAGACGGTTTGCGACTGGCGTTTGCCTCGGGCAAGGCAGGTCTGTCCGTTGCTGGGTGATGGGCTGGTTTCCTCGCCCTGAATGTCTGGCATCGTCGCATGCCCCGGTGTGAACACTGTCGGGCATGCGCAACGTTCACCGCAGTCAGAGTGAGTAGCTGATCGCCTGTCCAAGGTTATTGTCCTGCGTGCCAGCGATCAGGTGCAGTGGCACATGCTGCTGCGCATCCACGGACTGGATTTCGATACTGCCCACCACATGGAGCTGTCGCTCACTCAGTCCGGTCGACTCTTCTTCCTTTGCCTTGGCCATTCTCGCGTGGTTCGCTGCGATTTCATTGAGAGTTGACACGTTACATCTCCGGTGACTGACCAAGCGTATCGCTGGCGTCCTTAAGCGTTGAATTGAGGCGCAGCCGCGTCAGAATTATGTCGTTCTGGGGTGCTACGTCGGGCCTGTGCAAACCCTAAGCCAGACAAGAGGCCCAGGTGTCGTTCCGTTTTCATTTACGACGAAAGGTTGTCTTGGCCATTCGGCGCAGGACCACACTATCGGTACTTGATGACGATCCCTTTAAGCTTGCGCCCCTCAATGGTCTGTACATCGCGAGCCCATAGTGGCCCGTTGACATAAGCCCCCACCGCTTGAATATGGTCATAGACCACCACCACCGCATCGCCCCCGAGCTTGGCCGCTTCGTCCCGCAGTTTTTCTTCTACCTGAGTGATGGGCGGCGCGGGATCGACGCTGGCGTCAATCAATATTTCACCCAATCGAACATGCGGGCGCAGCGGCTCGGTACGCAGTACGACCACTTCACTGGGCAGTGTTGGCGCAGGATGCTCGACGCCGACATAAGCGGTCGTTCGGGCGTCGACGGTTGCGCACCCGCCGAGCGTCATCAGGGAGGCGATGAGCCCGCCAGCCAGAAGCGCCAGTTTGAGTCGGGTGGACCCTGTCAGGTCAGGAGCTGGCATAGGGGATCCTCCGAAAGGTCGCTGCTATGCGAGTGACTATTTGACGGTAGCAGACGGCCCGAGAGTTGCCAGCCAGCCCAACCTCTGCCGGTCGGGCTTTTTCACGCCTTGAGCATCGCGATCAGCAGGGCGTGCTCACTGATCCTTTTCGCAATTGATCATCCATGACACGCCAAAACGGTCCACCAGCATGCCAAAACGTACCGCCCAAAACGTGGCATCCAGGGGCATTTGCACGCTGCCGCCCTCCGACAGTGCGGCGAAGACCCGCTCGGCCTCGGCGATGCTGTCGACGTTCAGGGAAATCGAGCAACCGCTCATGGCGTCGACAGGGCGGTCGGGTGTGGTGTCTGACCCCATGATCGCCTGATCGCCCACTGCCAGGCGGGTATGGATGATCAGGTTGTGCAGGTCTTTGGGCACGTGTTCGCCGGCAGGGGTTTCACCGAAAGTCAGCATGGCTTCGATCTGGCCCGGCAGGCTTTGGGCGTAGAACGTGAAGGCGGCGTTACAGTCGCCATTGAAGATGAGGTAGGGATTGATTTTCATGGTTCGGCTCCCGGTCATTGAAGGTGCACATCGGATCGGACGTTGCGTTTGACGGCAAAATTCCGATGGCATTGACCCGGCAAGCAAAGCGCTAAATCGTGGCGGGAGCCTGGGTTTTTTTAGATGTTTTCTCGATAGACGAGGCCAGGCTAATTGCCTCGCTCGTGCGGCGTGGCGCCAGCAGGCGTTCGATGGCGCCGCTCACCATGCTTTCCAGAAGCTCGTCGTGCTCGCGTTCATCGAGTGTGTGCGAAGTCAACCAGGTGGGTGCACTGTTGAGCAGCGCGGCAATGGCGTGCCCGGCCGCCAACTGGCCCGCCTCACTGAACCGCGAGCGCGCGCCGAGCATCAGCAGCAACTTGCGCTCGTATTGCTCGCGCAGATGCTGAACCCGCACCTGTTGCTCTTCATTCAGGCAGCCGCCGTCGCGCTCTGCCAGACGAAAATGCCATGGCATGTCGCGATGCAGGTTCAAGTGCGCGCGGATCAGATTGTTGAGGCGATCACGCCTGGCCGGGGCTTTTTTCTCGATACGCCCGAGGGTGGCCAACAGCTCTTCGTAGAACTCCTCGATCAGATCGAGCAGCAAGTGCTGTTTGCTCGGGTAATGGTGATACAGCGAGCCTGGGGAAAGCCCCAGGCACGTGGCGAGCTCACGCATGCCGACCTGACCGAAACCTTTGCTGGCAAAGAGCTCCAGCACCTTGTCCCGGTATTCGGCGAAACGCGAGCAACGCTCAGGCATAGGCATGGAAGCCGCGCCCCGTTTTGCGTCCCAGATAACCGGCGGCGACCATTTCCTTGAGCAGCGGCGCCGGACGGTATTTGCTGTCGTTGAAGCCGTCGTAGAAGGCTTCCATGATCGCCAGCAGGGTGTCCAGGCCGATCAGGTCCGCCAGAGCCAGCGGGCCGATCGGCTGGTTGCAGCCCAGGCGCATGCCGGCGTCGATGTCCTCGGCGCTGGCCAGGCCTTCCTGCAACACCAGGATGGCTTCGTTGATCATTGGCACCAGAATCCGGTTCACCACAAAACCCGGACGATTGCCGGCGGTGATCGCGGTTTTGCCGAGTCTGGTCGCCATTTCCAGTGCCAGGGCATGGGTGGTGTCGCTGGTCTGCAGGCCGCGAATGACTTCGATCAGGCCCATCACAGGCACCGGATTGAAGAAGTGCAGGCCGATGAAACGCTCAGGCTGGCTGACGCTGGCGGCGAGTTGGGTGATCGACAGCGACGAGGTGTTGGAGGCGATCGCACAGTCGGCGCTGACCTGGGCTGCGATCTGTTGCAGCACTCGCAGTTTCAGATCGAGGTTTTCGGTCGCCGCTTCGATCACCAGTTGCGCGTCTTTCAGGCTGGCGTAATCGGTGCTGGTGCGGATCTTGTCGAGGGCGGCGAGTTTTTGCTCCGGCGTCAGGGTTTCCTTGGCGACCTGCCGATCGAGATTTTTGCCGACAGTGGCGAGGGCTTTTTGCAGCGCGCTCTCGGAGATATCGATCAAGGTCACGTTGAAACCGGCCAGGGCGCAGACTTGCGCAATACCGTTACCCATGGTGCCGGCGCCGATCACGCCAATGTTTTGCAGATTCATCTTGCCGTCCTTCGAGTCAAACCTTGCGATACCTTGGCCGCCGTGATGGCCGAAGGCGTACTATTGACCCGGAGTCTAGAGCTGGCAGGGCGGTTGTCCTATGCCGAAACTGTTCAACGGCACTGATGTTTTTTGCCATTTCGGGTGATGGGGAGTGAAGCGTTCACATGCGGGAAAAGGACTCAGTGGCCGCCTACTTCGTACAGGCAATGCTCCACGGGATAGGGGACGACCCGCAGCGTGTGCGGGCCGTGCTTGAGCAGGCCGGCATCGATCCGGCGGTGATCCGGCAGCCCATGGCGCGGGTGCCGGCCAATGCGTTTGCGGCTTTGTGGCTGATCCAGATCCGCGATTTGAACGACGAGTTTTTCGGGCTCGACTCCCATGGCATGCCACCGGGCGCTTTCGCCCTGATTTGCCGGGCATTGATTCAGGAACCCGACCTGCACAAGGCCATGCGTCAGTGCCTGGTCAATTTCGGCCTGTTCCTGCGCGACTTTCGAGGCACCCTGACTGTGCGCGGCAAACGCGCGGTCATCAGCCTTGACAGCCATTCGGCCACCGAAGACGCCAGCCGCTTCGGCGAAGAAACGTACCTGGTGCTGATGATCAGTCTGCTGTGCTGGCTCGGCGGCCGGCGCATCCCGATCGACCGTGCCGACTTTCGCCACAAGCGTCTGCCGCTGAGCGATGACCGACTGCTCTGGGGGCCGAATCTGACCTTTGGCGCCGAGCGCACCGAAATAGAGTTCGCCAGTCACTATCTGCGTCTGCCGGTGGTTCAGGACCTGGCTTCGCTCAAAGTGTTCCTGCGCACCGCGCCGCAATGGCTGGTGATCCGCTTCCGCAACCAGCATGGCCTGGCGTCCCAGGTGCATCAGCGTTTGCGCAGCAGCCATTACAGTGATTGGCCGACCCTGCAGGCCTTCGCCCTTGAACAGCATTTGAGCCCCAGCACCTTCCGCCGAAAACTCGAGCGTGAAGGGTGTTCCTATCAAGAGATCAAAGACGAAGTACGGCGTGCCGTGGCGTTCGAGCAATTGCGTGAAAGTCGGGCAAGCATCAGCGACATCGCCGAACAGCTGGGTTTTCAGGAACCGAGTGCGTTCCACCGCGCGTTCAAGAAGTGGACGGGGGAGAGCCCGGGACGCTATCGGGCGCGGTATCAGGGGGAGCGGGCCGGCACTTCAGTGGAATCCGAGGCGTGAGCGCCTTACTGATTCGCTTCACCTCACTGCTCGACCAGGCCCGACGTGCCTTGCTGCTGGTCTGGGGCACCTCGCGCGGGTTGTTTCTCGGTCTGGTGCTGGCGACGCTGATTGCCGGCGTTCTTCCAGCGCTCGCGGCCTGGTTGGGGCAGCGCATCGTCGACGCCGTGGTATTCGCCATGCAGTTGCATGCGCAACAGGGCAGTGCGCCGTTGTGGCCGGTGGTGCGTTATGTGCTGATGGAGGCGGGTGTGTTGGCATTATTGTCCGCCACCCAGCGCGCGCTGTCGGTCCAGCAGTCGCTGCTGCGCGTGCAGTTGGGGCAGAAGGTCAACACGATGATTCTGGAAAAGGCCCAGACATTGTCGCTGGTGCAGTTCGAGAATTCCGAGTTCTACGACAAGCTGGTACGGGTACGCCGCGAAGCCTCGACCCGACCGTTGGCCCTGGTGATGAAGTCGCTGGGGCTGATCCAGAACCTGATCGTATTGATCAGTTTTGGCGTGTTGCTGGTGCATTTTTCGCCGTGGGCGCTGGTGCTGTTGGTGGTCGGTGCGTTGCCGGTGTTCTTTGCCGAGGCGCATTTTTCCGGAGACGCCTTTCGCCTGTTTACCCGCCGTGCGCCAGAGAGCCGGCAACAGACCTACATCGAGACGCTGCTCTCCCACGAGGGCTACATCAAGGAGGTCAAGCTGTTCGGTTTCGCGCCGCTGTTGTTGCAGCGCTATCGCGATACGTTTGCCCGTCTCTACGCCGAAGACCGGCGCCTGACCCTGCGCCGCGATGGCTGGGGATTCGTTCTCGGCTTGCTGGGCACCGGGGCGTTTTACCTGGCGTATGCCTGGGTGGTGGTCGATGCCGTGCACGGCAGCATCAGCCTCGGACAGATGACCATGTACCTGGTGTTGTTCAAACAAGGGCAGACGGCGGTGAGCAGCAGCCTGAGCGCCATCAGCGGTCTGTACGAAGATGGCCTCTACCTCTCGAGCCTCTACGAATACCTGGCCGAACCCGTGGTGGTCGACACGGGCCACCTCACCGTCGGTGCGGTGCCCGGCGATGGCTTGCGTTTCGAGAACGTCGGTTTTCGTTACCCGGGCGCCAGTCGTGCGGCGCTGGAAGGCATCGATCTGCACCTTGTCCCCGGCCACAGCCTGGCGCTGGTGGGGGAGAACGGTTCGGGCAAAACCACCCTGATTAAACTGTTAACCCGCTTATACCGGCCCGATCAGGGGCGCATCCTGCTTGATGGCAGCGACCTGCAGACCTGGGAGGAAGACGCATTGCGTCGGCGTATCGGCGTGATTTTCCAGGATTACATTCGCTACCAGTTCTCCGTCGGCGAGAACATCGGCGTGGGCGATACCCTGGCGTTCGACGATCAACAGCGCTGGCAGGAGGCCGCTGCCGAGGGCATGGCCGCGCCCTTTATCGAGCGTCTGGATCGCGGCTATGCCACGCAACTGGGGCGCTGGTTTGCCGGTGGCCAGGAGCTGTCGGGCGGGCAGTGGCAGAAGATCGCGTTGTCCCGCGCGTACATGCGTCGCGATGCCGATATCCTGATTCTGGACGAACCGACCTCGGCGCTCGATCCGGCGGCGGAAGCCGCGGTGTTCGAGCATTTCAGCCAGCACACCCAGGACCGCATGACCTTGCTGATATCCCACCGTTTTTCCAGCGTGCGCAACGCCGATCACATCATCGTCCTCGATCAGGGGAAGGTGCTCGAGCGCGGCGATCATGAGCATCTGCTGGCCCAGGGCGGGCGCTATGCGCAGTTGTTCGATCTGCAGGCGCGGGGTTATCGGTAACCCTCAGGAATCCTGCGCCCCTCGCGAAGTTGCCGGCCCGGCGATTTGTGGTTTTGCCTTCATCAAGCTGTCGAGTGCCTGGCGATACTGCCTGCCGCCCAGGCTCATGCTGTTGTTGTGCGTACCGCCGGGGATCAGCAACAAGCGCTTGGGTTCGTTGGCCGCATTAAACAACTGCTGGCTGAATCGCGACGGCATGAACGGATCGGCCAGGCCATGGACCACCAACAACGGCATGTCGATATCGACGATCTTGTCGATGGAGTCGAACTTCTGCGACAGCAGCCAGCGCACCGGCAGCCAGTTGACCGGCAGGTTGTTGTCGGCGACTTCCGCCACCGCATCGCCCAGCGAGGTAAAGGTGGATTCGATCACCAGGCCGCGCACCGGCACCGCAACATGATCCTTTTTCGCCTGCGCGGCCAGGTCGGCGGCGAGGTCGATGGCCACCGCGCCGCCCAGTGAGTGACCGTAGATCAGACGCTTGCCGGCATCCGGCTGCATGGTCGTGAAACGCTCCCAGGCGGCCCGGGCGTCTTCGTAAACGCTGGCTTCCGATGGCAGGTCACCATGGCTCTGGCCAAACCCACGGTAATCGATGGCCAGCACCGAATACCCCATGGCGCGCAATTGCTCGATGCGAAACGCCTGGCCGGTGAGGTTCCAGCGCACGCCGTGCAGGTAGAGGATCGCCGGCGCATCGCGGCGCGCCGCCGGCCACCACCAGGCATGCAGGTTCTGCCCGGCCTTGAAGCTGGCGGGCTTGATATCGAACTCCTGAACGTCCCCGGGCAAGCCGCGATACCAGCCGGCCGTGCCCGGTTCGATGCGAAACAGCAGCTCGCGCTCTTTGTACTTGAGTGCGCCACAACTCACCGGCAGGCCGACAAGCAGCGCGGCCATGCACAGCAGTGGCAGCCAGCGTGGGCGCAGACGGGTGAGAAAAGCAGAGGGCATCGGGTGGTCTACCGGCACAGACATGAAGCGCGCGTTTTAACAGATGTGTGCCGGCAACAGGAATAATTTCGACTTGTGGGAGCGAGCGTGCTCGCGATGAGGCCGTGACATTCAACATTCATGTCAATTGCCAGGCCGCCTTCGGGAGCAGGCACGCGCCCACAGGGATTTGCGCGGTATCAATCCACACGCAGCACGATCTTGCCAATGTGATCGCCACCTTCCATGCGCGTATGGGCTTGGGCCGCATCGTTGAGCGCATAGACCTGGTCGATCATCGGCCGGCACCGCCCGGCGACGAGCACGGGCCAGACGTACTCACGCAGTTGTTCGGCGATCGAGGCTTTTTCTTCCCGGGTGCGTGCGCGCAACAGCGAACCGGTAATCACCGCGCGCTTGCCCATGATGGCCAGCAGATCGACGTCCCTGGCATGAGCGCCACCGAGGAAACCGAGCATCACCACTCGGCCGTCCATGCCCAATGCCGCGATGTTCTGGTTCAGGTACGAACCGCCCATGATGTCGAGGACGACATTAACCCCCTGGCCGGCGGTTTTTTCCTGTATGACCTGGACGAAGTCCTGATCGCGGTAGTTGATCGCTTCGGCCCCCAATTGACGGATCACCGCACACTTTTCCTCGCTGCCTGCGGTGGCGAACGCCTTGATGCCGAACTCGCGGCACAACATCAGCGCAGTGGTGCCGATGCCGCTGGTGCCACCATGAATCAGCGCTCGCTGGCCTTTGCTGGCGCCGCCCATGTCGAACAGATTGGCCCATACCGTGAAGTAGGTTTCCGGGATCGCTGCCGCTTGCACCCAGTCCATGCCCTCGGGGATCGGTAGCGTCTGGCTGGCCGGGACCGCGCAATACTGGGCATACCCGCCACCGTTGGTCAGTGCGCAGACTTTGTCGCCGACGATGAAGTCGCTGGCACCTGAACCAATGGCGACCACTTCACCAGCCACCTCCAGCCCCGGAATCGGGTTCATGCCGGGTTTCATCGGGTACTTGCCGGCGCGTTGAAGCACGTCAGGACGATTGACCCCGGCGGCGTGCACGCGGATCAGCACTTCGCCAGGGCCCGCCACAGGCAAGGGCACCTGGCGCGGTTGCAGGACTTCGGGTGCACCGGGCTGGGTGATTTCAATCTGGGTCATGGTTTGGGGGAGGGTCATGATGGATACCTGTTGTGATTACAAAAAACGTTTCGGTTCGACGTGTTGAACCCCTGTGGGAGCGAGCCTGCTCGCGATAGCGTCCGGTCAGGCACTACGGTTCCGGTGCCATCGTCCTCATCGTCGGAACGCCGCCCGGAGCGCGCTCGCTCCCACACGGGTTTTGCGTTGTTCATGCAACGGTCGGTTTGATGCAGGCGCCATCATTCGGTTGACCCAGTGAACGCACAGCCAGCTCCAACAGCAATGCGACAACGATGGCCCCGGCCGCGATCACGAACATCAGGGCGTGATGGCCGCCGCTGGCGTTGAACAGCGCCGAGTAGGCAAACCCGGCGATGGCCTGGAAGGTGGCAAAGGACACGGTGGCGCGACTCCAGGCGACCTGCTGCCGGTGATGCCCGGGAATCAGTTCGTGAACCCGCGCCAGGGCCAGTGGCACGATGCCTGGCGGGAACGAACCGAGGATCACCGCCAGCAAGGCCAGTGCCCAAAAGGTGCTGGAGATCGACAGCAGGCCGACGGCAATCGCTTGCACCACCAGCACCAGACGAATGCTCGACTTCGCCCCCAGTTGGTCGGCCAGAAAGCCGTAGCTCACTGGCCCGGCAATCGCCCCGAGGCCGTACATCACCCAGATCAGCGCGCCGACATGTTGCCCGGCCCCCAGCCCACGGGCCACGTAGTCCACCAGGAACACCATGGCCGGCACCAGCCCGGCCGCCATGAGCGCGTACTGGGCAAACAACAGGTAGACACTCGGGTTTGTCGTCGTTGACGCGCTATCGGTCGGCGTGGTCGCCGGTGCGTGGGGCGTGGCCGATGGCCAGCCGAACCAGCTGACCGCGGTCAGGACCAGCGCCAGCAAGCCCAGGCCGAGCCAGGTTTGTTGCAGACCCAGGCTCAGCAGGGGCGGAACGATCGTCCCCGACCCGGCAATGCCCAGGCCGATCCCGAGAAAGATCGCGCCACTGGCCAGGCCTTTGCGCGAAGCCGGCACATGGGGCAACACCGTTGCCGCCACCAGCACCATGATCGCGCCACCGGCAATGCCGGACAGCAAGCGCCAGACGAAAAACCAGCTCACCGACAACGGAAAGGCACAGGCGAAGAACGCCAGGGTCACCGCCAGCATCATCAGTCGTAGCGCAGTGTTGTTGGAGGTGCGTCGAGCCAGCGGGTGACCGATCAGCGCGCCGATCAGATAGCCCACCAGATTGGCGGCGCCGAGAAATACCACGTCACTGGCGCTGAACCAGTGGGCCTGGATCAGCGAGGGAATCAACGGCGTGTAGGCAAAACGCGCCAGACCGATGCTGACCAGGCTGGCGCAGAGGCCGGCGAAGATCGGCATCCAGATTGCGCTGCGCGGGGCAGGGGTGTGAGATGAGGCGTTGAGCATGAGCTTTGTCCTGTGGGGTTACTCTGGGGGCCAGCATATCGGGGTTTTATGATGCAATAATGCTGCGATTTCACGTTGCAGCGATGCGAATATGCATCGGTCGGGGAGAGGCCTTATGAACTGGGATGACGCACGGGTATTTCTCGCGGTCTGCCGCGAATCAACGCTGCGCGGAGCCGCGCGGGTGCTGGGGGTGGATCAGGCCACCGTAGGGCGGCGGATCACGGCGCTGGAGAAGTCCTTGAGCGCAACGTTGTTTCTGCGTACCTCCGAAGGCTATGCCCTGACGGCGGTAGGCGAAGCAGCGATGCGCGCGGTGGAGAAAATGGAGCTTTCGGCACTGGAACTGGAGCGCCGGATCCAGGGCCTCGATGACCGGCTTACCGGTACGGTACGCGTCACCACCACCGATTCCCTGGCCATCGACTTCCTGATTCCGGCGGTCGCCCGCCTGCATCAATTGCATCCCGATGTGCGGGTGCAACTGGACGCCTCGACACAAATCCTCAGCCTGGCCAAACGCGAAGCCGACATCGCCGTGCGCAATACCCGGCCGGATAACCCCGACCTGATCGCCCGGCGAATCGCCCGCTGGCCCGTGGGCCTGTTCGCCTCACAGGACTATGTGGACGCCCACGGCGTGCCGGAGCCGGGAGCGGCCTTCGAGGGGCATGATCTGGTGGTGTATCAGCCTTATTTGCAGGGCGGCAAAGACATGAGCCTGGTCAACGAGCCCTTGGGGCGCGGGCGGATCGTCGCCAGCCTGAGTTCCAGTCTGTTGGTGCGCCGCTCCATCGCGGCAGGCGTCGGGCTGGGGGAAGTGCCGGTGTACATGGGGGAGAGGGACGGGCTGGTCAGGTTATGGCCCGAGCGGACACGACTGCTGCCCTATGACGTCTGGCTGGTGACCCACGCGGACTTGCGGCATACCGCCCGGGTGCGGGCGGTGATCGATGAGATTGTCGCGGGGTTTGCGGGGACGGGGGAATAAACGGTGGCCAGGGAGCAAGCTCCCTGGCCTAACAGTTGGTGTTCAAGGCATTTCCGGCAACTCTTGCGGACGCAGATCGAACACCAGGACTTCGGCATCCACGCCGTTACTCAAGGTCAACAGCTGTTCCTCGCGAACCCGTACGCCATCGCCTTCCTGCAACGACAGGCCGTTGAGTTCGACACTGCCACGAGCCACGTGCACGTAGGCATAGCGGTTGGCGGCCAGTTCCAGGGTCGCACTTTCCTTGCCATCGATCAGTCCTGCGTACACCCGCGCGGCCTGACGCACCTTCAACGAACCCTCGGCGCCGTCGGGGGAGATGATCAGCTGCAGGCGACCGCGTTTTTTCTGCGTGCTGAAGTGCTCTTGTTGGTAGCGTGGCTTGGCGCCGCTGACGTCCGGCACGATCCAGATCTGCAGAAAGTGCACCGGCCGGCTGTCCGAGTGATTGAATTCACTGTGCGCCACGCCGCTGCCGGCACTCATCAGCTGCACGTCGCCGGGGCGGATCACCGAACCGGTGCCCAGAGTGTCCTTGTGTTCCAGCGCGCCTTCGAGCACATAGGAGAAAATCTCCATGTCGCGGTGCGGGTGCTGGCCGAAGCCTTTGCCGGCCGCCACGCGGTCGTCGTTGATCACCAGCAGGTCGGAGAAACCTTGTTCCCGCGGGTTGCGGTAGTTGGCGAAGGAAAAGGTATGGAACGACTTCAACCAACCGTGATTGGCGGCGCCGCGTTCCGAGGCTTTGCGAAGGGTCAGCATGATGAAATCTCCTGTGGGGACGTTGATTCGTCCGAGTGAGGAGAAGGTTAATATTTACTCGTTGATGCAATAAGTAGATGAAAATTGAAATACTGTCCCCCTCAGGTTGACAGTTTTGCGAAAATGAATCACCGACGTTCGCCGTGAATTTAGCCATAATGCTCAACACACATTTTTAATGCCGGGCGCGAACCCTGTGGGGGCGGACTTGCTCCTGCGGGTTCGATGCGCGGGTCTTCCTTGATTTCAATGATGATTCAAACCCATGAAAACCGTGGCAATGGTGCTGTTCCCCGACTTTCTCCTGCTCGATATGGCCGGGCCGATGGAGGTGTTTTCCATTGCCAACCGCTATCTCAAACCCGCCGACCACTATGTGCTGACGACCATTGGCACTGAACCCGGCGCACTGCGGGCGTCCAATGGCGTGAAGGTGCAGGCCGACCAGCCTATCGACCAGGCCTGTGACGGCTTTGATTTGCTGCTGGTGCCCGGCGGCCCCGGTGCCTACAACGAAAAACATCCGCCCTTGCTCGAGTGGCTCAAGCACAACGTCAGTCGATCCCGAACCTATGGCTCGATCTGCACCGGGGCGTTTGTGCTGGGCCATGCCGGTCTGCTCGACGGCTTTCGCGTGACCACCCACTGGCACTACACCGAGCGCCTGATCAAGGGCTTCCCCAGGGCCACCGTCGAAACTGACCAGATTTACATCCAGGACCGCAACCTCATCACCTCTGGAGGCGTGACCGCGGGCATCGACCTGGCGCTGGCGGTGGTCGCTGAAGACCATGGCAAGAAAGTCGCCCAGGACGTGGCCAAGGTGCTGCTGGTGGTGATGAAGCGCCAGGGTGGCCAGGCACAGTTCAGCCCGTTGATGGCGGCGGTCGCCCCCCATGAAACGGCCATCACCCGGGTGCAGAACCATGTGCTCGAACACCTCGACGAAGCCTTCAGCATCGAGCGCATGGCCAGTCTGGCCAGCATGAGCCCACGGCATTTCGCCAGGGTGTTTGCCCGGGAAGTCAACATGACGCCCATGGAGTTTCTGCAAGGCGCACGCATCGACTGTGCCCGCAACCTCCTGGAAACCGGCGATTTGCCGCTCAAGACCGTGGCGTTCAAGAGTGGCTTTGGCAGCGTGCGACACATGCGTTTTCTGTTCAGTGAAAAGCTTGGCCTGACCCCGACCCAGTACCGAGAGCAGTTCAGCTAGCCCGTGTCCGTCGCGCGCACCGTAATGGCCGTGACGCTCCCCCCGTGGCAGTTGTACCGTCACCCAAGCCTGCCAAGATATCGTTGAACTCATTGCAAGGAAGGTACGGAGCCTGGATGGACTCGCGTGCCGGGCAGGTTCCAGCAGGTGACGATGCATGAATAGCCTCAGAGATATCAACGGCGACACGGTGCTGCACTTCGGCCCCTTCGCGTTCCATCTGAATCAACGCCTGGTCGTGGAAGGCAATCAGCCGCTGCGCCTGGGCGGACGGGCCCTGGATATCTTGCAGGTGCTGGTCGAGCACGCAGGCTCGGTGGTCAGCAAAGACGAACTGATCGCTCAGGTCTGGCCAAGGTCGGTGGTTGAGGAAATCAACCTGCGCGTGCACATCGCCGCACTGCGCCGGGCCTTTCGTGACGGGCAGAACGGTCACTGTTACATCGCCAACATTCCCCAGCGTGGTTACAGCTTCGTCGCACCGGTGCACCAGGTCGCGGCGGCCGCGTCCGTCGCTTTCGAAAACCTGCAAAAACCTCAGCACAACCTGCCCGCGCGCCTGACACCGGTCACCGGTCGCGATGCAGTGGTCGGCAGCCTGGTGCGGCAACTGCCGGTACGGCGCTTCATGACCCTGGTCGGGCCGTGCGGCATCGGCAAGACCACCGTGGCCGTGCGAGTCGCCGAACTGCTGCTGCAGCATTACCGTGACGGGGTGTGGCGGGTGGATCTGGCGATGATCGATGACCCGGCGCAAGTGGTCGATCATCTGACCCGCACCCTGGACCTGGAGGTGGGCGCCGACCTCGATGCGCTGGGGCAATGGCATGCGTTGCTGGTTCTCGACAATTGCGAGCACGTGCTCGAACGTTGCCGGACACTGGTCGAGGCGCTGCTGATCGCGGCACCCCGTCTGTCGATTCTTGCCACCAGCCGTGAACCGCTGTTGGCCACGGGCGAATCGGTCCTGTTGCTGCCACCGCTTCTGGTCCCGAAAGCGTCGGCCCTGGGCAGTGTCGCCGAGGTCATGGGCTATTCGGCTGTGCAGCTGTTTGTCAGCTGTGCCCGAGCCCGCCAACAAAGCTTTGCCTTGCGCGAACAGGACCTCAAGGCCATACGCGAAATCTGTCAGCACCTCGACGGCTTGCCCCTGGCGATAGAGCTGGCGGCGGCGCAGATCGATGCGTTGGCGTTGGTGGGGCTGCAAGCCCAGCTGGGTAACTGTTTTCAACTGCTGACCCGGGGGCGACGCACCGCCGTGCCGCGCCACCAGACGCTCAAGTCCGCCCTGGACTGGAGTTATGAGCGGCTGAGCCCGGTAGAACAAATCGTGCTGCAGCGTCTGGCGGTGTTCAAGTCGGCGTTTACCCTGGACGCGGCGATGGGGGTGATCAGTTGCGCAACCTTGTTGCCCGCCAACCTGCGCCATGTGATGGAGGGCCTGGCACTGAAATCGCTGCTGTCGCGCGAACAGGTCGATGGGCTGACGCGCTACCGTTTTCTCAACACCACCCGTCGTTACGCCCTGGAAAAACTCGAACACAGTGGCGCCTTATGCACCTTCGAAATGCGTTACGCCACTCACATCGCTCGGGCCCCCAAGCCATCAGGCCGGCAAGTGCTCCTGCAACTCGCCGAGTAGGCGTCGCACGGCGATCAGGTCCGGGGTGGCATAGCCTTCGGTAAAGCGCTGGTAGATCGGCGCCAGCAGCTCATGGGCTTGCCGATAGCGTCCCTGACGCTGCCACAGCCGCGCCAGCGAAGTGGCGCTGCGCAACTCCCAGGCCCGGGCTCCCTGGTGCTGCGCTACGTTGAGCGCCCTGATCAGCACGCTCTCGGCAGCGTCGTTGCTCGCCGGGCTACCGGCTGCCAGCAGTGCGTCGGCCCGGGCCCGCAGAATCTCCGCCGTGCACCAGCCCGCCGCGCCGGTGTCGGCGCGTTGCAGCAAATCGTCATCGATGAATGTGCTGTCCAGCGTGACCATGATTTCCTTGATCAAACCTGCGCCGGGGCCTGGCAATGCCGGCGCGTCGGCACGGTGGATGACCTGCGCATAGTGCTGAGCCCAGGAATAGAACAGCTGTACCGAGTGTTTTTGCGCCTGCTCCTGCAGCAGGCACAAGAGCTCGCGGGCGGTGCGGGTGTCGCCGTTGTAGTGGGCGATCAGGCAACCCGACAGTGCCAGGGTGTAGCAGATGGACGTGCCGTGATTGATCTGTAGCGCAATGTCCAGCGCCTGTCGGGCCGTGCGCCAGGCCTGCTCCGGTTGGCCCTGGATCCAGAGGATGCGCGCGAGGATGGTCAGGGCGGCGACGCTCTGGTCATATTGCACACCAAAACCATGGGTGAAGCGGTTGAGATGGCCGCTGTGGGCCATGCGCTGGATGACTTCCTCGGCATTCACCCGTGCCCGATGCTGATCCCCGGCGAAGTGCAGGGCCAGCACCCGAAGGCGGTGGGTACTGAGGTCCAGTAGCGCATCGCCGTTGAGCCCCAGGCGGTCGAATTGCTGGCTCTGTTCCAGGGCCATTTGATAGTTGCCGCAGCTGAGGTTGACCGCCAGATGCCCGGACACCGCACGCAATTGCCCGGCCACATCGTCACAGAGCCTGGCCAGGGCCCGGGCGCTGACGAAGGCTTCGATGGTTTCCGCCGTGCCGCCCTGAGCGTGATAACAGGCGCTGCCCAAGGCCAGTTTCAGGGACATTTTCAAGCGCGGGCAGGGCTCGGGTGCCGCTTCGAGCAAGGCCAGCGCCCTGCGCACATACCCGCCGTGCTCCTTGAGCAGCGACAGTTCCTGCCACAGGGGCGTCGAGGTCGCCGTCAGACGGATCGCCAGGGTGTGCGGCCCCGTTACGGACAATCCCCAATCGAGCGCCGAGCGGACGTCTTCCAGGCTACGGGCATAGCGCTCGATCCACAGGCCGGTCGGAATGTGCTCCCAGTCGTTTTGCGCCTGATGCATCAAGGCCAGGCAGCGTTCGGCATGGCGTTCGCGGGTGGCGGGCAACTCGCCGGCCTGTTCGAGTTTTTCCAGGGCATAGCTGCGCGTGGTGTCGAGCAGACGGTAAAACACCTCTTCGTCACCGACGTCCACGTTCAGCAGGGATTTGGCCACCAGTTGCGTGATCGAGCCAAACACCTCGCGCGTTTCCACCTGTTCGCCGACGATCACCGCCGCTGCCGACGCCAGGGTAAAGCCGCCACGGAACAACCCGAGTCGGCGCAGGCAAGTTTGTTCGCAGACACTGAGCAGATCGAAGCTCCAGTCCAGGGTGGCGCGCAGGGTCTGATGCCGGCCCAGGGCTGACTGGTTGTGCGGGGTGAGCTGGCGAAAGCTGCCTTGCAGTTGCCTGAGCAAACCTTCGAGGCCAAGGCTGGCGACTTGCCCGGCCGCCAGTTCCAGCGCCAGCGGGATGCCATCGAGGCGACGGCAGATATCGATGACCCGCGGCAGATCGGCATCAGTCAATTCGAAGCTGTCGTGGCTGGCCATGGCCCGTTCGACGAAGAGTTGCAGCGCGGAAAAAGTCAGGGCCTGGGCGCGGTCCAGCACGGCGATGGGCGGGGGGCAGTCCAGGGATTCCAGGCGTTGAACGAATTCGCCTTCAGCCCGCAGGCACTCGCGGCTGGTGGCCAGGATGTGCAGATGTGGCGCGCCACGCAGCAGGCTCTCACACAGCAGCGCCACGCTGTCGATCAGGTGCTCGCAATTGTCGATGACCAGCAGCATCTGGCGTTCACGCAGGAACTCGGCGAGGTTGTTCAAGGGTTCTGCATCATGCAGGGACAGCTCGAGCAGCGTCGCCAGATGACCGGTGATCATCGACGGATCGTTGATCGGCGCCAGGTCCAGCAGGCGAATCCCGTCCCGATAACGACCGATCAGCTGTTCGGCGACCCGCAGGGCCACGGTGGTCTTGCCGATCCCGCCGGGGCCGACCAGGGTGATGAAACGCTGGCGCGGCAGGTGCGTCATCAGGCTGTCGACCAGCGCTTGCCGGCCGATCATGCGGGTGCGGCGCAGGGGCAGGTTATGGCTGCTCGATTCGACCGGCTCGCTTGGCCAGTCGAGCTCGATGTGCTCCAGCGAGTACGGCGCGACAAAGCTGTAGCCACGCTGGGCCACGGTGACGATATAGCGCTGGCCGGCCTGACCGTCCCCCAGCGCCTTGCGCAGGGCGGCCATGTGCACCCGCAGGTTGATTTCTTCCACCACGCTGTTGGGCCAGATTTCGGCCATCAGGTGTTGCTTGCTGACCACATTCCCGGCGTGTTCCAGCAGGATCAACAGGATATCCATGGCCCGCCGGCCCAGGCGCAGGGGCCGCTCGGCCTCCATCACCAGGCGTTGTCCGGGGTAGATCCTGTAGGGTCCGAAATGGACAGCCTGCTCGGGGGAAAAGGTCAACGGGTCACTCCTGATCGCATACGTCTAGTTCGCGGCTTTCGAACATGTTTATCAGTTTATTTCCCGAACGCAATGCATGGCTCGGGTGACTGCAGGGTGCCAGTATCGACCGCTGTGTTTGCCAGCCTATTGCCCAGTCCCGTGTTAATTGGGCTCGAAGCTGACAAAGGCGCGGTCGAGGCTTTTGGCGCGCCAGGAAAAATTAACAACGTTTAACTCGTCCTGCGTCCGCTCTACACCCAAAACTCCAATTCTGTAAGCGTTGTCGTCGACTGCGAACCGTTGATTTTAGCTTCTAAAATCAAGCGCAGCCTGCGGCGACACCTACATGGATTTTGCATGTCTGGAGGACACCGCAATGAGCAAGGTGGTCGTGGTCTATCACAGCGGCTACGGCCACACCCGGGTCATGGCCGAAGCCGTGGCTCAAGGGGTGGAGCGGCACCTGGGCAGCACCTGCCGGCTGATCGCGGTAGAAGAGGTGGACGAGCACTGGGAGCACTTGCACCAGGCCGACGCAATCATTTTCGGCGCCCCGACCTACATGGGCAGCGCCTCCGCCGCCTTCAAGGGCTTCATGGAAACCACGGCCGCGTTTTACCTGGCGCAGCCGTGGCGCGACAAGCTGGCTGCCGGCTTCACCAATTCCGGCTGCCTGTGCGGCGACAAACTCAATACCTTGCTGCAGATGGCCGTGTTCGCCGCCCAGCATTCGATGATCTGGGTCGGCCTCGACCTGTTGCCCGCGCGCTCCGGCACCGGTGTGTTCGACGGGCAATTGAACCGGCTGGGCAGCTCGCTGGGCGCCATGGCCCAGTCGAATGTCGAACAGTCCCCCGACCTGGCGCCGCCCCCTGAAGACCGCTGCACCGCCGCCCATCTGGGTGAGCGGGTGGCGCGGCTGGCCGAGCGCATGGGGCCCGTATCCGATTGATTCACCCCAACCCCCACGTAAAGGAGCACGCCTCATGAGCACGTTCACCACCCGCGACGGCACCGAGATTTACTACAAGGACTGGGGCACCGGTCAGCCGATTGTCTTCAGTCACGGTTGGCCGCTGAATGCCGACAGCTGGGAATCGCAAATGATCTTCCTGGCGTCCAAGGGCTACCGCGTCATCGCCCACGACCGCCGTGGGCACGGCCGTTCCAGCCAGCCGTGGTTCGGCAACGACATGGACACCTACGCCGATGACCTGGCGCAATTGATCGAACACCTGGATTTGCGCGACGCCGTGCTGTTCGGTTTCTCCACCGGAGGCGGCGAAGTGGCGCGCTACATCGGTCGTCATGGCACCGGTCGGGTGGCCAAGGCCGGGCTGATTTCATCGGTGCCGCCGTTGATGCTCAAGACGGCGGCCAACCCCGGCGGGCTGCCGATCGAGGTGTTCGACGGCATTCGTCAGGCCTCACTGGCGAACCGTTCGCAACTCTATAAAGACCTCGCCAGCGGCCCGTTCTTCGGCTTCAACAAGCCTGACGCCAAGCCGTCCCAAGGCATGATCGACTGGTTCTGGATGCAGGGCATGACCTCCGGCCACAAGAATGCCTACGACTGCATCAAGGCGTTTTCGGAAACCGACTTCACCGAGGACCTGAAGAAATTCGACGTGCCGACCCTGGTGGTACACGGCGACGCCGATCAGGTGGTGCCGATCGAAGCGGCGGGCATCGCTTCGGCGGGACTGGTCAAGGGTTCGACGTTGAAGGTCTACCCTGGCGCGCCCCATGGCTTGACGGACACCCACAAGGATCAACTCAACAGCGATTTGCTGGCGTTTCTGAAGGGTTAATCCCGGAGTATCACAGCAGGGTTGCATCGCAATAACGCAACCCTGCAACAACCCGGCTTGCCGGCGAAGGCGATCGTGAAATCGCCATCGCCGGCAAGCCATGGGCTTACAGGGACAATTGAGGGAGGGAACGCACAACCCGGCAGCGCCAGGCAAACGGATTGATGCCTTCGCTGCGGGTGAACATGTGACAGAAGTGCGCCTGATCGCAAAAGCCGCATTCGAGGCTGATTTGCGTGAGGCTCAGGTCCGTGTGTTGAATCAACAGCTTGGCCCGGGCGATGCGCTGTTGGCGAATCCATTCCTGGGGCGAATGGCCGGTGCTGCATTTGAACGCACGGGAGAAGTGACTGCGCGAGAGGGCGCAGGCCCGGGCCAGCTCGGTGACTTCCAGGCTGTCGCCCAGGCCATCGAGGATCAGTTGCTTCACCAGCCGTTCGCGCTGTGGGCTGAGGCCGCCACTGCCGGTGTTGCAGGGTTCGCTGACCGGGGCGCGGGCGAGGGTTTGCTGTGAGTGAGCCATGTCCAATGTCCGTGTCGGTGGGAATGCAACGGCGTACGGCCTGTTGGCCAGTGCCTTCCCTCTGGAAGAAAAACAGCTCTGCGCAGAGGTTTTCATTCTTGGGCGCGGCCCTGTGGCTGACGAGTTAAACGTTGTTAATTCCTCCCGGCTGAAGCGGGCAGTTTTGAGTAAAGTCAGAGACAATCATTGCCTTCGCGCCTGGCTAATCACACAAGGGAACCGTGCCCATGAACCGTAACGATCTGCGCCGTGTAGACATGAATCTGCTAGTGATTTTCGAAGCCTTGATGTTCGAAAAAAACCTGACCCGCGTGGCGGAAAAACTGTTCATGGGCCAACCGGCGGTCAGTGCTGCCCTGGGGCGGTTGCGCGACCTGTTCGATGACCCGCTGCTGTTGCGCAATGGCCGTGGCATGGAGCCGACCGCGCGGGCGCTGGTGATTCTCAAGGAGCTGCAACCGGCGATGGACACCATCTCCGGGGCGGTCAGCCGGGCCAAGGAGTTTGATCCGGCGACCAGTTGCGATGTGTTTCGTATCGGCCTGTCGGACGATGCCGAGTTCGGCTTGTTTCCGCCGCTGTTGCGTCAGTTGCAAGAAGAGGCGCCAGGCATTGTCGTGGTCGTGCGCCGGGCCAATTACCTGTTGATGCCGGCGTTGCTGGCATCGGGGGAAATCTCCGTGGGCGTGAGCTACACCACGGACCTGCCGGCCAATGCCAAGCGCAAGAAACTGCGCGACATTCCCTGCAAAGTGCTGCGTGGCGACACGCGGCCAGGGACTCTGACCCTGGACGAATATTGTGAACGGCCCCATGCCATGGTGTCGTTTTCCGGGGACCTGAGCGGCAACATTGATCTGGACCTGGCCAAGCTCGGTCGCACCCGCCGGGTGGTATTGGGTGTGCCGCAGTTCAGTGGCTTGCGCGCGTTGCTTGCCGGTACTGAAATGATCGCCACGGTGCCGGACTACGCGGCCTGCGCATTGGTGGAAGGGTGTGGCTTGCGTGCCGAAGACCCGCCGTTCGCCATCGACGCGGCGCAATTGTCGATGGCCTGGAGCGGGGTGCATGACAATGATCCGGCGGAGCGTTGGTTGCGTTCGCGGATCAGTCAGTTCATGTCGGTGCCATTGCCGATTCCGGGTTGATCGTGTTCGCCTTCGATCTACTGCAGGAGCTGGGTTGTCGGGGCGCCGCATCGCAGCGATGGCGGCCTGACAGCCGACCTGTGTGTTGTTGACCGCGTACATATCCGTTTCCGCGGTAACGGCGACTTAGGGTTTCGCCCTTACGGCGACTCACTTTTTTACAAGCGCCTAAAAAAGTAAGCAAAAAACGCTCGCCCCGGCGTCCGGCCCCTCGCTAAGGCTCGGCGTTCCTTCGCTACGGTATCCATCCGGGGACACTGCCCTCCGGTCTGCTTCGCGACGACCTATATGCAGCGTGTTCGACTGCGTCGAACGGCGCTGCGCGCCACTCCCCGGATGCACACCTCCACTCAGCCTCCCGAAGGGGCGGGTGGATCAAGATCAAGCGCTGCAGGCGAGCTAACGCTCGGCCTGATGAGTGGTGACGAGCGGGGTGGCGCGCCTTGCCTTTCTGTAGGAGCGAGCCTGCTCGCGAAGAACGTCCGGGCAACGCGGGCATTCAGACAGCCCGCGTCATCGTTGACGTCCATCGTCGGAACGCCGCCCGGAGCAAGCTCGCTCCTACAGGCACCTATGTCGCCCTGTGGACGATAGCCTCGCGCAAAAAGAGCACGTACATCCAATTTTTCCCGCCCTGGCCCCGTCACTATCGAATCAAGTTCCGGCGCCTCCATGCCGGTCGTTTTTCATTTGTGCGGGGCGGTCATGATTGTTTCGCGTTGGGATGAACGGGCCAGGGACGTCGGGCTGCTTTTCTTGCGGGTCAGCGCGGCGTTGTTCCTGTTGTGGGTGCATGGTTTGCCGAAGCTGCTCAACTACGCTGTCGAGTTGCAGCGCATCGAAGACCCGTTCCACCTGGGGGCGAATCTCACGCTGATGCTGGCGATTTTTGCCGAAGTGCTGTGCCCGTTGCTGATCGTCGCCGGGGTGCTGGTGCGTCTGGCCTGTCTACCTATTCTATTTGTGCTGCTGGTGGCGTTGCTGATCGTGCATCCGCAATGGAGCTTGGCCGAAGGCCAGTTCGGCTGGCTGCTGTTGATTCTGTTCACCAGCATCCTCATCGCCGGGCCGGGGCCGCTGGCGTTCAATCACCGATTTTCCGGAGCCTTTCGTTATGCCTGAATCCAATTTGCTCGACACACCTGTGCGCGGTTTCGAAGAGGTTGTGACGCTGATCATCAAGCACCGGGTCAAGGCCGGGTTTGAAGCGCCTTACGAAGCCTGGCTGCGCAACATTGTCCGAGTGGCCGGGCAGTGGGACGGGCACTTGGGGGTGGACGTGGTTCGTGGCAAGAACGCCGGTCTCGACACCTACACCTGCGTCTTGCGGTTTTGCTCCACCGAGGCGATGCAGCGCTGGCTCGACTCGGAGCAGCGTCAGGCGCTGATCAGCGAAGCCACACCCATGCTGGCCGACGGCGACCAGACCGAAGTCAACCCGGTGAACGAATTCTGGTTCGCTCCAGCGTCCGAAGCGGGCTCGCCGCCGCCACGCTGGAAGCAGGCCGTGGTGACGCTGTTGGTGATTCTGCCGCACACCTTGCTGGTGCCGCTGCTCTGGGGCCCGCTGTTGAAGCTCAATGCCTGGCTCTCCAACTACGTGGTCGCGACATTCCTGATCACCCTGACCATCGTGCTGTCGGTGGTGTACCTGTTCATGCCAATGGCGACGCGTCTGTTCGCGCCTTGGCTGTCCTCTTCCACTCAGACCAAGGAAACGCGATGAACGCCGATCTGATTCTGTTCAATGGCCAATTTCATACCGTTGACCGTGAGAAGCCCCTCGCCAGCGCTGTGGCCATCAGCGACGGCCGCTTCGTCGCCGTTGGCAGCGATGCCGAAGCCATGGCCCTGCGCGGTTCAGCCACGCAAGTGATCGACCTCAAGGGGCGCTGCGTCATTCCGGGCCTCAACGACTCGCACTTGCACTTGATCCGTGGCGGCCTGAACTACAACCTCGAACTGCGCTGGGAAGGTGTGCCGTCCCTGGCCGATGCCTTGCGCATGCTCAAGGACCAGGCCGATCGCACGCCGACGCCGCAGTGGGTGCGGGTGGTGGGGGGCTGGAACGAATTCCAGTTCGCCGAAAAGCGCATGCCGACCCTGGCAGAACTCAACCAGGCTGCGCCGGACACCCCGGTGTTCGTGCTGCACCTGTACGACCGAGCCTTGCTCAACCGTGCCGCGTTGCGCGTCGCCGGCTACACCCGCGATACGCCGAACCCGCCGGGCGGCGAGATTGTCCGGGATGCCAATGGCGAGCCGACCGGCATGCTGGTGGCACGACCCAACGCGATGATTCTGTACTCGACGCTGGCCAAGGGGCCCAAGTTGCCACTGGAGTATCAGGTCAACTCGACACGCCAGTTCATGCGTGAGCTCAACCGCCTGGGCCTGACCAGCGCCATCGATGCCGGCGGTGGTTTCCAGAACTACCCGGACGATTACCAGGTCATCGAGCAGTTGGCCAAGGATGAGCAACTGACCGTGCGCATCGCCTACAACCTGTTCACCCAGAAGCCCAAGGAAGAACTGACCGACTTCAAGAACTGGACCAGCAGCGTGACCCTGCACCAGGGCGACGATTACCTGCGGCACAACGGCGCCGGGGAAATGCTGGTGTTCTCGGCGGCGGATTTCGAGGACTTTCTCGAACCGCGCCCGGACCTGCCGCAAACCATGGAAGACGAACTCGAACCGGTGGTGCGCCATCTGGTCGAGCAGCGCTGGCCGTTCCGTCTACACGCCACCTACAACGAATCCATCAGCCGCATGCTCGACGTGTTCGAGAAGGTCAACCGCGACATCCCGTTCAACGGTTTGCCCTGGTTTTTCGATCACGCCGAAACCATCACCCCGCAGAACATCGAGCGGGTGAGGGCGCTGGGGGGCGGCATTGCGATTCAGGATCGCATGGCGTTCCAGGGCGAATATTTCGTCGAGCGCTACGGCGCCAAAGCCGCCGAAGCTACGCCGCCGATCAAACGCATGCTGGCCGAAGGCGTGCCGGTGGGCGCCGGCACCGATGCGACGCGGGTGTCGAGCTACAACCCGTGGACTTCGCTGTACTGGATGGTCAGCGGCCGCACGGTCGGTGGCATGGAGTTGCATGCCGAAGGCCTGTCACGCCTGACCGCCCTGGAACTGTTCACCCACGGCAGCGCCTGGTTCTCGTCCGAACAGGGCAAGAAGGGCCAGATCAAGGTTGGGCAATTGGCGGACGTGGCGGCGTTGAGCGCGGACTTTTTCAGCGTCGACGAAGAAGCGATCAAGTGGATCGAGTCGGTGCTGACCGTGGTCGGCGGCAAGGTGGTGTACGCCGCCGGTGATTTCGAAAAACTCGGGCCGGCCAGTGTGCCGGTGCTGCCGGACTGGTCGCCGGTGGTGAAAGTGCCGGGGCACTGGCGGCCGAACTCGCCCTTGCAGGCGCAGGTTCACCAGTGCAGCGGGCCTTGCAAGGTGCACTCCCACAGCCATGAGCGGGCGCGACTGTCGAATGCGCCGGTGAGTGATTTCGCCGGTTTCTGGGGCGCCTTCGGCTGCTCGTGCTTTGCCTTCTGACGAATACAAAAAAGCGCCGGCCCGATGGCCCGGCGCTACCTGCAATAACCATCCTCCAAGGAGTTTCTTATGAGCAACGTTCCGTACAAACGCCTGAACAAAGACGATGCCGTTGTACTGCTGGTTGACCACCAGACCGGCCTGATCTCGCTGGTGCAGGATTTCTCGCCCAACGAATTCAAGAACAACGTGCTGGCCCTGGGTGACATCGCCAAGTTCTTTAAACTGCCGACCATCCTCACCACCAGTTTCGACAGCGGCCCGAACGGCCCGATCGTGCCGGAGCTCAAGGCACAATTCCCCGACGCGCCGTTCATTGCGCGCCCGGGCCAGATCAACGCCTGGGACAACGAAGACTTCGTCAAGGCAATCAAGGCCACCGGTCGCAAGCAATTGATCATCGCCGGTGTGGTGACCGACGTGTGCGTGGCGTTCCCGACCCTGTCGGCCATCGCCGAAGGCTTTGAGGTGTTTGTGGTGACCGACGCTTCCGGCACCTTCAACACCACCGTGCAACAGGCCGCCTGGGCACGCATGTCGGCTGCCGGTGCACACCTGCTGAACTGGTTCTCGGTGGCGTGCGAGCTGCAGGGCGACTGGCGCAACGACATGGAAGGCCTGGCCAACCTGCTGTCCGAACGCCTGCCGAACTACCGCAACCTGATCAACAGCTATACCAAGTTCACTGCCAAATAAGCCGTCTCACTGACACCGCGAAATGCCCGCCGTTGCGGGTAATGCTGTCCTGTAGGAGCGAGCTTGCTCGCGATGGTCGTTAACGATAACGCGTGTTTACTGGCTAAACGCGGTGTTCTCGAGTCCATCGCGAGCAGGCTCGCTCCTACAGTGGTTCAAACATCGCACCAACGCGCGGGCATTTTTGCCTCAACGCTTTTGCAACCAGCCGAGAAAACCGCCTTTCTTGACCGCCACCGGTTTGCTCATCAACGCCAGACGACTGTTCTGCTCCCGCACAGCTTGCAACTTGTTCAACGCCTGGCCGACTTCGCTGCGCTGCTCCATGCAGTGGCGGGTGAGGGATTTGTCGAGGCGGTAAATGATGCACGAAGTCAGGGTAGTGAACGTGGCCTGCGAGGGGGTGTCGGCGAGGATGCTTTGTTCGCCCATGACCTCGCTCGGTCCCATCCGGCCGGCTTCGGTTTGACCAGCGCCGTCGGGCACCGAAGCGCTGACGACACCGGTGGCAATCACATACAAGTAGTCGGGCACTTCACCCAGTCCCAGCACTACCTGACCGGCTGCGTACTGTTGCGCGGTCATGGACTGCGCCAATTGATCGCGTTCGTCTTCACCCAGCGAACGGAAAATCTTCACCTCGTCGAGCAAGGCTCGCGCCCGTGTCGAAGGCTCGATCACACCGTCGAGCTGCCGGGAAATGCCGGCCGCTTCCAGGTGTCGATGGGCCAGGTCGAACAACTGATTGCGCACTTCGCTTTTTTTGCCGAGCTCGGCGATGAAACCGCTGGCCACATACTCGGACAGGGTTTCGCCGGCCTCCTTCAAAACCGCTTTGGGTGCCGGGTTCAAGAGCAGGCTGCTGCTGCCTTGAAGCGTACGGTCCAGCGCGTCGAGGACTCGACGCGGACGAATGTGGTTAGGCACTTGAATGCTGATCGACACCCCGTGCATGTTGCTCGGGCGACTGAGGTTGACGATCTTGGCCTTGGCCGCCACCGAGTTCGGCACCACGGCGGTACTGCCGGCGCTGGTGAGCAGGTGGGTGGCGCGCCAGTCAATGTCCAGCACCTTGCCCTCGACGCCGTCGATCGAGATCCAGTCATCCACCTGATACGGCTTGGTGGTGTTGAGCACGATGCCGGAAAACACATCGCTCAGGGTGCTCTGCAACGCCAGGCCGACCACGATGGCCACCACCCCGGAGGTCGCCAGCAGCCCCTTGACCGGCAACTCCAGCACGTAGCCCGCTGCGGCGACGATCGCGGCCAGAAACACCAGCGCGCCGATGACATCCTGCAACAGCCGGCCGCTGTGACCGATGCGCCGCATCAGCACCAGGCCAATGACTTCGGTGAGCACCCGCGCCGCGTACAGCCACCAGAGAATCCCCAGGGCCGTGGCCCCCAGTTGCGCCACGCGATCATCGGCGAACAACGGTGCCTGCAACGGACTGACGCCTGCATTGATGATGAGCGTGCTGAAGACCAGGAACAGGCCGGTGCGCCAGCCGATTTGAGTGACGCGATGCTTGAACGGTGCGAGATGCCAGAGCAGTGCATCGATCACCAGCAACAGGGCGCTCCAGGACAGCAGGTGAGCCAGGAGAAAGGACATGGGCAAACTCCATTTAAAAAGGTTCTTCACGGAATTCCGGAATACAAAGCTAATGCAATACCTGTAGGAGCCAGCCTGCTGGCGATGGTCGTGAACGAAAACGCGGGGAACCTGACGCCCCGCGGTGTTCTCCAGCTCATTGTCGGAACGCCGCCCGGAGCAGGCTCGCTCCTACAACATTGGTTCGAAGGCAGACTATTTACAGGACTCAGTTCAAGTGTGTCTTGAGCTCCAGTGCTGCCTGACGCACCGCTGCCTGGACTTCCGGAATCTGGCTCAGCGGATTCAACAGGCCGAAGTCGTGGATCATGCCGTTGTAGCGCACCGCCGTGACCGGCACGCCCGCCGCGTCGAGGTGACGGGCATAGGCTTCGCCTTCGTCGCGCAAGACGTCGAATTCGGCTGTCTGCACCAGGGCGGCCGGCAAGCCTTTGAGCTGTTCGGCGCCGGCCTTGAGTGGCGAGGCGTGGATCTGCGCACGCTCGGCCTTGTCGGTGGTGTAGTTGTCCCAGAACCACTGCATCATGCCCTTGGTCAGGAAGTGGCCCTCGGCAAATTGCCGATACGAGCCAGTGTCGAACTGCGCGTTGGTCACCGGCCACATCAACAGCTGGAAGCGCAGTGCCGGGGTTTTCTGTTCCTTGGCCATCAGGGCAACGACTGCGGCCATATTGCCGCCGACGCTGTTGCCGGCCACGCCCAGGCGCTGGCCATCGACGCCGATGTCCTTGCCGTGCTCGGCCACCCAACGGGTCGCGGCGTAGGCCTGGTTGATCGCGGTCGGGTAATGCGCTTCGGGCGATGGTGTGTAATCGACATACACCGCGACGGCACCGGAACCCACCACCAGGTCGCGAATCAGCCGCTGGTGCGTCGGGAAGTCGCCCAGTACCCAGCCGCCACCGTGGAAGAACATGAACACGGGCAATTCACCGTTGACCTTGGCCGGGCGCACGACTTTGAGGTTGAGGGTCTGGCCATCGACCTTGATCGCCCGGTCGCTCACCTCGACACCGGACAGGTCCACTTTCACCGAGGCCTGGGCGCCGGTCAGCACCGCACGGGCATCTTTCGGGCTCAGTTGTTCCAGCGGTTTGCCACCCCCGGCAGCGAGGGCTTCGAGGAAGGCCTGGGTGTTGTGTTCGACGCCGGGGCTGCCTGCGGCGAATGCATTGCCGATGGACAGGGCGAGGAGGGAAGCGGTCAGGGTTTTCTTGACGATGTTCATGGCAAATCCTTTTAAGTGCTTGGACGTTGTGTACCTGGGTTTCAGGTTGCTGTTGGCTGTTTGATTCAGGCCTCAGCAACACCGTGAGCACAGATTAATAGGGTGCCTAAACGGGAAAAAGCCGCTATAAAGTGTTTGACTGTCAACCGGGATGTGACAATGAACCCCTTCGAAGATATGCGTATTTTTTGCCAGGTGATGGACTCCGGCAGCTTCACGGCCGCTGCCGATCAACTGGGGCTGTCCAAGCAATTTGTCAGTCGGCGCTTGATGCAACTCGAAGAGCGCCTTGGCGTGCGATTGCTCAATCGTTCGACCCGGCGACTGGACGTCACGCCCCTGGGGCAGAGTTATTACGAATCGGCCCTGCGCTTGCTGAACGAGGTCGAGCAAGTGGAGCAGGGCATTGCCGGCCAGACCACCGAACCGCGCGGCACCCTTCGCGTCAGTGCGCCGCTGTCCTTTGCCCTGGCCCATCTGGGGTGCTTGCTGCCGGTGTTTTTGCAGCGCTACCGCGAGGTCACGGTGGAAGTGGACTTGAGTGACCGGCCGGTGGACCTGCTGGGCGAGGGCTACGACCTGGCGCTGCGCATTGGCATACTCGAAGACTCGACGCTGATCGCCCGCCGCATCGCTTCCATCCAGCGAGTGTATTGCGCCAGCCCGGCTTATCTGAGCGAGCGTGGCACGCCGCTCAAGCCCGAAGACTTGCACAACCATGACTGCCTGCCTTATGGCCACGGCCGTCAGGTGCAATGGCGTTTCGCAGGGCAGGGCAAGCCGCTGGCCGTCAACGTCACCGGGCGCATGCGGGTCAACAACGGCGAGTTGCTCAAGGACGCAGCGATTGCGGGGATGGGCATCACGTACCTGCCGACCTTCATTGTCGGTTCGGCATTGAAGGACGGGCGGCTGGTGTCGGTGCTGGATGAGTTTCGAACCGAGCCCCTGACCCTGTCGGCGGTGTACCCGCAACACCGCCAGTCATCGCGACCGGTGCAGGCGTTGATCGAGTTTTTGCGCGAGCGGCTGGATCAGAGTGATGGGGTGGGCCATTGAATAGGGATGGAGCCTGATAGACCGCCTTCGCTGCGAGGCGGCGGCCCGACAAGCCAGCTCCCACAGTTTTATGGGCATACACACAAATGTGTGACTGCCCATAAAACTGTGGGAGCGAGGCTTGCCCGCGATGGGGCCGGCACATCCAGCATCGATGGTGCCTGACACATCGCCTTCACCGGCAAGCCAGCTCCCACAGATCGTATGTTGATGAGTGAATGTCAGGTCCGTTTGTCATCGCCTGCTTCGCCACCCACATGTACGCCGCGATCATCCCCGACTTCGCCAGCACGATGGACTCCGCGATCGTCCCCGACTTCGCCGGCACGATGGACTCCGCGGTCGTCACCTACCTCGCCGGCACGATGAACGCCGTGGTCATCGCCCGGTTCTGCGTGGCTGCTGTTGCGTCCCGATCCGGAGGAGGCTGTGCTGCCGCTGTGCCCCGAAGCATGGTCGCTGCCGCTGTTGCCGCTGTTGCCGCTGCTGCCACTTCCACCGTGACCACTGCCGCTTCCACCACTTCCGCCGCCACCACCACCGTGGCCGCCACCGTTACCACCACCACCGCCGCCACTTCCGCCACCACCGTGGCCACCGCCACTACCGCCACTACCGCCACTACCGCCACTACCGCCACTACCGCCACCACCGTGGCCTCCACCGCCACCACCATGGCCGCCGCCACCTCCACCACTCCCCCCTTCTTTTGCGTGAGCGCTCGAAACCCCGGACAGGTTGTCCGGAATCAGTACGGTAGATGCCGACAGAACCGCGCCAATTGCAACAGCCAGCATAAGCTTGTTCATGTGCATATCGATCTCCGTCTTCTTCTTCAGGTGGAACGTTGATAAACAATGCAATGCATTGCTTTATTCAGCAGGAACCGTCGATAAACACCTCAACGTCCCGCTTTATTCATTTGCAACGTCGATAAATCGTTCATCGCGCTGCCAGACCCGACGCCAGGGCTCAGTGAATGCTCGAGGCCAGTTCGAAAATGGGGATGTACATCAGGATCACGATCACTCCGATCAACAGGCCGATGAAGGTCATCAGCAAGGGTTCGAACAAGCGCACGAACCATTCGATCCAGCGGCTGATTTCTTCGTCGTAGAAGTCGGCGCTGCGCTCCATCATTTGCCCGAGATTGCCGGACTGTTCACCGGCACGCAGCAGGCGCAGGGACACCGGGGTCACCAGATGATTGAGCTCCAGCGCCGTCGACAGCGATTGCCCTTCGCGTACCCGCTCGCACGCCTGGTCCAGGCGTGTGCGCGAAGCCACCGTGAGCAGGCCACGGACCATGCCCATGGCGGTGACCAGGGGAATGCCGCCTTGCAGGAGGATCCCCAGGGAGCGATAAAAACGCGCCAGTTCGTACATGAAAATGCGCTGGTGCACCGCCGGAAGTTTTTCGATCAAGTGGTCCACGCCCCGGCGAAAGGCCGGTTGGCGCTTGAGCAACACCAGGACGACGATGATGGCCAGCAAGGCGCCGAAGAACTCGCCCTGGTGGGCGTGCAGGAACATGCCGCTGCTCATCAGGATCTGCGACAGCCACGGCAGGTTTGACCCCAGTCCTTCAAACACCAGACTGAAGCGCGGCACCACATAGCCCATCAGGAACAGCACCACGCCACCCCCGACCACCAGCAACAGCATGGGGTAGATCGAGGCGCTGATGATCTTCTGGCGGACCTCGTCCATGCGCTGGCGATAGCTGACATAGCGGCCCAGGGCTTCGCCGACGGCGCCGGTCTTCTCGCTGGACTGCACCAGGGCCACGTACAACGGCGGGAACACCGCCGACAACTGGGCCAACGCCTGGGAAAACGACTTGCCTTCATAAAGCAGGCGCACCAGCTCGCTCAGGGTCTTGCGGGCCTGGGGCGCGGTTTCTTTTTCCGCCAGGCTTTCGAGGGCATCGATCAACGGCAGGCCGGCATTGAGCAAGGTGGTCAGTTCCTGGCTGAACAACACCAGGTTGAACGTCTCGCGCTGCTTCAGGCGCAGCGCCCGCCAATGACGTTCGGCGTGCAGGCTGACCACCCGCAGGCCCTGGTCTTCGGCGATGCGCCGCGCCTCGCTGTGACCCGGTGCCTCGACGGTCATGGAAACCACGCCGGCCTTGCCGACGGCTTTGAGATGAAAACGCAGGGTGGCCATGTCCGTCACTGCCAACTGGTGACTTCAGCGTTCTCGCCTTCGCCGCCGGGTTGACCGTCCTTGCCCATGGACAGCAGGTCGTACTCGCCGTTTTCGCCAGGGTAGCGGTAGCTGTAGTTACGGCCCCACGGGTCCTGCGGCAGCTTTTTCTGCAGGTACGGACCGGTCCAGTGGGGCTCGTCACTGGGCGCGGTGACCAGCGCCTGCAAACCCTGTTCGGTCGACGGGTAATGGCCGACCTCGAGTCGATACAAGTCCAGTGCCTTGCCCAGTCCTTCTATCTGCGCCTTGGCCACCTTCACTTCGGAGCGGCCCAACTGAGCGAAATATTTCGGCGCGACGATGCCGGCCAACAACCCCAGCACCACCAGCACCACCAACAATTCGAGCAGAGTGAAGCCGCGTTGGGCACGCGGGGCGAAACACAGTCGCTGATTCATGATGACCTCACACAGTCGGCAGAAGGGTCGCAACAGGGCCTTATGCAATTGCCATGCAAAGGGTTGGTCAAGGCTTGGGCATCTCCCTGTAACCCGCATGCCACGGGCTTCTGCGCTTTCGGCACAGTGCTTGCGTATGGCTGATTCACGACTGGTCATTGGGGCATAACCCCCATTTTTCGGGGCCGGGCAGGGGAGGCGGAACAATGAAAACACTCACCACGGGAATGCTCGGCTGCCTGCTGCTGGCGGGCGTCGCTCAAGCCGATGTGTTCGTGTCCACGGATGCCAGGGGCAACTTCGTCCTGTCCAATGTCCACCGCCCCGGCCGGCACTATGAACGGGTCATTCACGAGCCCTCGGCGGCGGTGGTCAGCCTCGATCAACAGCCGCAGATGATTGCCGCGCAACCCTACGCCGAGCTGGTGTCGGCGGCGGCCACGGCCAACCAATTGCCGGCCGCGCTGCTGCACGCGGTGATCAAGACCGAGTCGGCCTACAACCCCAGTGCGGTGTCCGCCAAGGGGGCCGGTGGCTTGATGCAGTTGATGCCCGACACGGCCCGCGAGATGGGCGTGACCGACGTCTACGACCCCAAGGCCAACATCCAGGGCGGCGCCCGTTATCTCAAGCGGCTGATGACCCTGTTCGACAACGACATCGCCCTCGCCGTAGCCGCCTACAACGCCGGGCCGCAAGCGGTGCTCAGCCGTGGCGGGGTAATCCCGCCGTTCGCCGAAACCCAGCGTTATGTGCCCAGCGTGCTGCGCCAGTACCGGCGTTTGCAGGGCTTGTCGGCCGACGCCCCGTTGTGAACGTAAGCCGTGGGGTGGTTTTCCCCAACATTGGGGCAGGGTGGCCCCGGCGAAAAAGTGGGGAATAAGTGGGGAATTATCCCCCGATGTATCAAGTGATAATCGTAACTAGCTGAAAAATAAACGTAATTTTTATGGCATGCAGATTGCTCAACGGAGTTGTCGAGAATTATTCCCTGTGAGCACCCACAGCGAGGCCCGTGATCATGACCGGCATTTTCCACGTTCCATCCGTCTTTCATTTGTTGCTGCTGGTGGCCTCGATGTTCGGCGTCGAGTTGGCCGAAGCGGCTGCGCGCTGTGAGCGCAATCTGGTGGCCAACGTCGTGGCGCTGGATCAGCCGCTGATGTTCAACCGCCTCGGTGCGCAAAACGTCAACGGCATGATGTTCGCCCTGCGTCGCGATGTGGTCGATGACCACGAGATCTCCCTGGCACAGGGCGGTGCCGCGGTGCCGGGCAAGGTGTCGCTGCGCCCCGACAAGCGTCCGCGTCCGCTGGTATTGCGGGTCGCCGCCGGCGATTGCCTGACCATCAACCTGCAGAACCTCCTGGCCTATCAGGCCAACCCCGGTTCGCACGAAAATGGCGGCGTGGAAGGCGAAGTCGAAGTCGGCAACGAGAATGCCTTCAAGGTCGATGAGCAGGTCTCTGACCGCCATGTCGGTTTCCAGGTCAACGGCATGCAAGCGGTCAACACCATCGACGACATCGCTTCGTATACCGGACGCAACGCCAACACCTTGATCCCGCCCGGTGCCACGCGCAGCTACACCTTGTACGCCGAGCGTGAAGGTGCATTCGCCGCCAGCAGCCGTGGCGCGACCTTCGGTGGCGAAGGGGCGGCCGGCAACGTGGCCAACGGGCTGTTCGGCGAAGTGGTGGTGGTGCCCAAGGGTGGTCGCACCTACCGCAACACCGTGACTGAAGAAGAGATGCGCCTGGCCACCACCGGGCGCACCCCGGCCGGCCAGCCGATTGTCGATTACCAGGCGCGCTACCCGCAGCGCCAGCCCTGGATAGGTGAAGGCAAGGCCGGCACGCCGATCATCAACATGGTCGACGGCAACGAAATCATCTCCAGCGAAAGCGACGCCATTGTCATGGGCAGCAACGCCGACGGCAGCTTCCCGCCCTCGACCTATCCGCTGGAATCGGTGGGCAAACGCAACCCGGCGCTGCCCAATCGTCTGGAGCCGTTCCGCGATTTCGCTTCGCAGTTCCAGGATGAAACCGCCGCGACCCAGGCGTTTCCAGGCTACTGGGCCGACCCGGTCATGGCCCACGTGCTGGAGCCGACCCGCGATGGCTTCATGATCAACTACGGATCCGGCGGCATGGGCGCCGAGGTGGTGGCCAACCGACTGGGCGTGGGGCCGATGCACGATTGCCTGTCCTGTGCCTATGAAGAGTTCTTCCTCAGCGCTCACACCGTCGGCGACGTGGCGATGCTGGTGGACGTACCGGCCAACGCCGGACTGGAAAACATCCGTCCCGGTGAAGTGCCCAAGGCCGATCAGGTCGGGGTCAAGGCGACCATGGCGCTGTATCCGTCCGAGCCGTCCAACGTCAACCACAGCTACATCGGCGACTTCGTCAAATTCCGCAACACCCACAACGGCCATGAGCAGCACATCTTCCACCTGCACGGGCATCAGTGGCTGTTCAACCCCAACGACGACAACTCCGACTACGTGGACGCCCAGGGCATCGGGCCGGGCGCCGGCTACACCTATGAAATCGCCAACGGCGGTTCGGGCAACCGTAACCGGGTAGCGGGCGATGCGATCTATCACTGCCACTTCTACCCGCACTTTGCCCAAGGCATGTGGAGCATGTGGCGGGTCCATGACGTCTTTGAAGAAGGCACCAAACTCGAAGTCTCGCAACAGGGCGCCGACGGTTACCACAGCGAACCCTATGCCCTGCGCAGCGGTAAACCGGCAGCGGGTGCACGGGCGTTGCCCGATGGTGAGATTGTGGCCGGCACGCCGATTCCGGCGGTGGTACCGCTGCCGGGCAAAGCCATGGCGCCGATGCCGGGCAAAGTCGCGGTCGTACCGAAAATCAGCGAGTCCCAGGTGGCCGCCAATGACGATGACGACGATGAAGAGGGCGACGATGACAGCGGGCATCATGGCGGTAGCGCCCAGGCGATTGGCTCGCTGGCGCTGGTGGATCGCAGCGAAGCCAACCGCAATGCCGACGGCAGCCTGAAAAACCCGGGCTATCCCTTCTGGATCGGCGGCATGGAAAGTTCGGTCGGCCAACGCCCGCCGACCCCACCGCTGGACATGCTCGACGCCGCCAAGGCCCAGGCCTTGAAGTCGAGTGGCAATGCCTTGTGGGCCAACCTCGACCCGGCTCAGTCCGGTGGCTGGGATGGCGGCCTGGGGCGTCACTCGCTGGACGGTTTCGCCTCCGGCGGCGAGGCGCACACGGTGACCACGTCCCTGGATTTCTCCAAGGAAGTGACCCGCGCCAAACCGCTGTACCTGCCCGAAGAAGGCACCGAAGTCGAACAGGCGGCCATGGCGTTCCACGCCAAAAAAGACCACCCCAGTTTCGCCGTGCTGCCGGGCAACCAGGTGGTGGCGCGCAACTTCCGCACCAACGGCGCGCTGCCGATGGCGGGCGCACCGTACTACGAACCGTGCATGGATGACCGGGCCAAGCGCCTGACCAGCAGTGCCGGCAGCGGTGAGTTCAACAGCGGTGAGCGGATCGACGGCATGTCGTTCAGCGGTGCCTCGACCTTCACCGCCGACCGTCCGCGCATCTACAAGGCGGCGAACATCCAGTTCGACGCGGTGTACAACAAAGTCGGCTACCACTTCCCGCAGGCGCGCATTCTCGCGCTGTGGGAAGACGCCTGGCCGGTGATCACCAAGCAGCGTCCGCCAGAGCCGCTGGTGATGCGCATGAACACCTTCGATTGCGTGCAGTACCAGCAAACCAACCTGGTGCCGGCCATCTATGAGATGGATGACTATCAGGTGCGCACACCGACCGACGTGATCGGCCAGCACATCCACCTGCCGAAATGGGACCTGACGGCGGCCGACGGTTCGGCCAATGGCTGGAACTACGAGGACGGCATCCTTTCCCCGGGTGCCGTGCAGGAACGCATCCATGCCATTCGCCAGTTCAACCAGTGCGAAGGGACCGACCCGCGCGACGGCACGGCCGCGTGCCCGAAAGCCAAGGTGCACCCGTACTTCGGCCAATACGGCCGGGCCGACTGGGTCGGTGCGCGTACGGCGATGCAACGCTGGTTCGTCGATCCGGTGGTGAACACCAAGGGCGTCGACCGTGGCCTGGGCACCATCTTCACCCACGACCACCTCGGCCCATCGACGCACCAACAGATCGGCCTGTACGCCACCGTGCTGGCCGAACCGGCCGGTTCCACCTGGTTCCACGCCGAAACCGGCGAGCCGTTGTACAGCGGCGCGCGGCAGGACGGTGGGCCGACGTCGTGGCAAGCGGTGATCTCTACCGGCGACCTGGACGGTGACGGCAAGAACGACAGCTTCCGTGAGTTCTTCCTCGAATACAGCGACTTCCAGCACGCCTATGAAGCCGGGGTGTACGTGGGCGCCGGTCCCAATGGCATTCCTGACGCGCAAAGCTTCCCGGCCACCGCCGACAGCTTCCGCTACGCGATCAATCCGCCGGTGCGCAAGGAAGCCGAAACCTTGCTTGAGCAGGTGGTCGAAGCCCGTGGCGGTCTGATGCCAGGCTGCCCAAGCCGGCCTTGCCCGCAGGCAATCTCGGTCGATGACCCCGGTATGTTCGTGGTCAATTACCGCAACGAACCGCTGGCCCTGCGGGTGTACGACCCGAACAAGGTCGGCCCGGACGGCAAGCGCGGCATGCAGGCCGATGGCCTGGGCGGCGACCTGGCGTACGCCATGCAAAGCCGTACCGACCGTGCGATCCCGGCGATGAACCTGGCGCCGAACCTGATCACCGCGGCCACCGGTCCCACCGGCGGCACCACTTTGTTCCCGCCGCACATCAACAAGGGCGGCGCCGAACCGGGCGATCCGTTCACCCCGATGCTGCGCACCTACACGGGCGACAACGTGCGGCTGCGGGTGCATGCCGGCGGTCACGAAGAGGAGCACAACGTCACCCTGCACGGCGTGAAGTGGCTGCAAAGCGGTTCCGGCTTCGGCAACAGCTCCAACTCCGGCTGGCGCGCGTCGCAGATGATCGGGATCTCCGAGCAGATGGGCTTCATCGCGCCGGTGTCGATGCTCTCCAGTTCGGCGGCCACCACCGGTGACTACCTGTACTCGATGGACGCCTCGCTTGAGGGTTACTGGAGCGGAATCTGGGGCGTGATGCGCAACTACACGGCCCAGCGCAACGACCTGTTCGCGCTGCCGAACAACCCGAAACCGGCCGGCATGCGCAACACCGTGGCCTTCGATGGCACCTGCCCACGGTACGGCGCCAACCCCAACGGCATCGGTACCCGGCCGACCCCGCAACGCAACTATGAAGTGGTCGCGGCCCTGGCCAACGACATCCTCGGCAACCCACTGGGGCTGGCCATCGGCGACTCGGCGGGGCTTGGGCAACACGTCGGCGGGCCGTTGAATCCGGCCGGTGGCACCCTGGTCTTCAACTCGCGGGCGGTGAGCATTCCACAAGTCACCGTGACCGACCCTGAAGACGGTCTGACCTTCACCATCGGCGGGCAAAGCGGGCCGTTGCATGACCCGACCGCGATCCTCTATGTGCGCAAGGCCGACCTCGATCCGGTCACCGGCAAACTCAAACCCGGCGTGCCGGTGGAACCGCTGGTGCTGCGTGCGGCGGCGGGTGACTGCATCAACATCACCCTGGAAAACCGCCTGCCCGGTGTGATGCCGGACCTGCCCCAGATGGCCACCGTGATGGGCATGGTCAAGCGTGACCGCAACGACGGCGAGGGTTCGACCACCTTCAGCAATAACCTGCTGCGGCCATCGAGCACCGTGGGCCTGCACGCGCAATTGCTGGCTTACGACATCACCAAATCCGACGGCACCAACGTCGGCACCAACCCGATCCAGACCGTGCCGCCACGGGTGGGCAACACCGGGCCGTACCCGACCCGTACCTATCAGTACTACGCCGGGCACCTGGAGCGTGAAGGCAAGCCGATCACCCAACTGGGCCGCAGTGTCGACAACATCAACGCCACGGCGGTGGAGTTCGGCGGGCTGAATATCACGCCGGCAGACGTGATCAAGCAGCCGCAAAAAGGCCTGGGCGGAGCGATGAGCATCCTGCCGGTCGGCGCCACCTGGACGGAGGACACACGCAAGGTCAATGCGACCGTCACTGCACCGGGGCAAACCCCTTATCGCGACTTTGCCATGGTCTGGCAGAAGGCCTTGAACATGCGCTGGGCCAATGGTCGTCCGGTGGAAGGCATAGCCTCGGAGGCGGGCGTGCCGACCGATCCACAGGACAACTCGAGCATGGCCATCAACTTCAAGACAGAGCCGATGTGGTACCGCTTCGGCCTGGCCCCGGATGCGCCGTTCGGCCACGCCGACGGTCATGGCTACGGCGATGTGCAGAACGCGCACATGGCCTTCAGCAACGCGTTGGTGGGCGGCGATCCGCAGACGCCGGTGCTGTACGTCAAACCGGGTCAACCGTTCCGCACGCACATCCTGATGCCGACCGGCGGCAGTCGCGGCACCACCTTCCAGCTCGACGGACACGTCTGGTCGGTCAACCCGTTCCTGTCGGAGAAGAGCGACACCGGTGGCTACCCGATGGGGACGCCTGGGGTGGGGTCGGTGCGGTTTGGCTACAACCCCATGTCGATGTACATCGGCGCCCACGAAAGCATCCTGCCGGCGGCGCACTTCAGCTTCATGCACCCGAGTGCCGGGGGCAGCAACGCAATCCCGGGTGATTACCTGTTCCGTGATTACGGTGCTTATGGCAACGCTGCCGGGCTGTGGGGATTGCTGCGGGTGACCAACGAACCGGAGCCGGCACCGGCGCCGTAGGCCCGGGAAACAACGCAACACCTGTGGGAGCGAGCCTGCTCGCGATGGCGGAGTGTCAGACACATGAATGTTGGATGTGCCGGCCTCATCGCGAGCAGGCTCGCTCCCACAGGGGGCGATGAGGCAGACACAGATCTGAAGGGGAGTGTTGGCATGAACAGGACCATCAAAATCGCCAGCGGCGCGTTCAACGAACCGGAGCCGGCACCGGCGCCGTAGGCCCGGGAAACTACGCAACACCTGTGGGAGCGAGCCTGCTCGCGATGGCGGAGTGTCAGACACATGAATGTTGGATGTGCTGGCCTCTTCGCGAGCAGGCTCGCTCCCACAGGGGGCGATGAGGCAGACACAGATCTGAAGGGGAGTGTTGGCATGAACAGGACCATTAAATTCGCCAGCGGCGCGTTGATTGTCGGCGTGGCGCTGATCTGCCTCGGGGTATGGCGCACGTCACCTCCGGCCTTGCTCAGCGATGTTGCGTCGCCCGATGCCCGGAGCGGACAGTCGCTGGAGCGTGACGGCGTGTCGGTGGCGCTCGACGTCAAGCCGCTGGGCGCGGACGGCGTACTGCGCGAAGGGCAGTTCGCCGACGTGCAGTTCCGCATTACCGACAAGGCTTCCGGCCAACCCTTGGCGGGCGTTGCACCGGGCGCCTGGCTGGACCCGGAGACCGTCGCCGCCGACCAGGCCCAGGGCCGCGAACAGAGTTGCAAGGCGCGGGTCGGGGTGTTCCTCAAATCGAGTATCGGCGCGCGGCCCTTGCTCGATCTCAACAGCTACTTCCTCATGGTGATGAACCGCGATGCCAGCGTCTCGGTGGTCGATCCGTCGGTGTCGGTGGGCGGCATTACCAGCACCCTGGCGCGGATCGACATCAAGCAACCGCCGATGGACTGGGTCACCCCCAGGGATAACAAGCGGGTGTTCGTGTCGATGCCGACGGCGGGTGAAGTCGCAGTGATCGACAGCGAGCAATTCAAACTGGTGGACTCGGTGGCAGCCGGCAGCCACCCGGTACGTGTCGCGCTGCAACCGGACGAACGCCTGCTGTGGGTCGGCAACAACGCACCGGCAGCGGAGCAGTCCGGGGTCACGGTGATCGACACCCACAGCCTGAAAACCCTCAAGCACCTGGCTACGGGGGGCGGCCATCACGAAATCGCCTTCAGCAAGGACAGCCGTTTCGCCTTCGTCACCAATCGCGACGACGGCACCTTGAGCATCATCGATATCGCCAGCCTGACCATCATCAAACAACTCAAGACCGGCTCGCACCCGTTGTCGGTGGTGTACTCGCCGCTGTCCGGCGCAGCCTATGTGGCGGATGGCCGGGACGGCACCATTACCGTGGTGGATGCGCCGAGCCAGTCGGTGCGACGGGTGATCAAGGTCAAGCAGGGCCTCGGCCCGATGGGGTTCAGCGCCGACGGGCGTTTCGGCATCGTGCTCAATACCCTGGAGAACCAGGCCTCGGTGATCGACGCCGCCACCGACTCGTTGATCCATGAACTGGACGTGTCCGCCGAGCCCTATCAGGTGGTGTTCACCAAGGCCTACGCCTACATCCGCGGGCTGGCGTCGCCCAAGGTCACGATGATCAACCTGGCGTCACTCGGCGAAGGCCGTACGCCCATCAGCCAGGGCTTCGAAGCCGGGCCCCAGGCGCCGCGCCTGGCCGGTGACCTGCCACTGGCGGCGAGCCTGGCGGTATCACGGGATGACAACGCGGTGTTTGTGGTCAACCCGGTGGACAACACCACCTACTTCTACGCCGAAGGCATGAACGCCCCGATGTCCGGTTACCCCAATCGCGGGCAAGTGGCACGGGCGGCGCTGGTGATCGACCGCAGCCTGCGCGAAGTCGAGCCGGGGCTGTACAGCGCACGGATCAAGCTGCCGCCGGCCGGGCGTTTCGACGTGGCGTTCCTGCTCAATCAGCCGAACATCATCCATTGCTTCACCACCGTGGTCGAGGCCGACAAGAACCTCGATCACCTCGCTGGCGTGCCAAACGTGGAGTTCATGCTCGACACCTCCACCGCTGCTTTGGGCAGCCCGTATGTCGTGCGTTTCCGCATCGTCCAGGGCAAGCAGAAAACCGAACGCAGCGGGGTGAAGGACGTTCAGGTGCGCTACTTCCTGGCCCCGACTTCGCGGCCTCGGGAAGTCGCGGCCCTGGAAGTCGGCAACGGCGTGTATGAAGCCCCGGTCAACCTCAATCAACAAGGCGCCTGGTACCTGCACGTGCGTGCGGCGTCACTGGGGGCGAATTTCGGCGACCAGACCTTTGCCAGTGTTCGGGTGACCCCCGGCCAGACTCATTGAAGAGGACATCGACATGAACCGATTTGCACACCGTGGCCTGCTGACCTTCTGCCTGTTGGCTGTTGGCATCGGCCAGGCACTGGCCCACTCGGCGGACGAACATGCCGGTCACGACATGCAGCCCAAAAGCGTCAGCCCGGAGAGCACCCAGGTCAAATTCGCCGACGTGGCGCTGGTGGACCAGAACGGCCAAACCGTGCGCCTGGAAAAAGACCTGGTCAGCAACAAGATCGTGGTCATGAGCTTCATCTACACCAGCTGCACCACGGTCTGCCCGGTGGTGTCTTCGATCATGGGCAAGGTGCAGAAACAGCTCGGCGCGCGGGTCGGTACCGAGGTGCAACTGGTGTCGATCAGCATCGACCCGCAGCGCGATGACGCCAAGCGCCTGAACGACTATGCCCGTAGCTTCCAGAATGGCCCGGGCTGGAGCTGGCTGACCGGCACCACGCAGTCGGTCAACGAAACCCTCAAGGGCCTTGGCACCTTCAGCGGCGACTTCAAGAACCATGCGCCGTTGATTCTGGTCGGCGATGGCAACAGCCGTCACTGGACGCGTTTTTACGGTTTCACCGACCCGACGGTGCTGAGCCGTGAAGTCGAGAAACTCAGCGGTCAGCGCAATGCCCACGCCAAGCACACGGCCGTCGCTATGGAGCATCAACCATGAGAACCCTCGACCGCATGGCCCTGAGTGCCTGCCTTTGCCTGTTCAGTGCGCTGGCCTTCGCCCACGACGGCCATCAAGAACCGGCACCGGCGTCTGCTGCAACCACGGCACAACCGGCGGGCGGCACCCGCGACGCAAAAACCTGGTTCACCGACACGCCGTTGCAGGACCAGAACGGCAACACCCTGCGCTTCTACAGCGACGCGCTGCAGAACCGGGTGGTGCTGCTCAACGTGATTTTCACCAGCTGCACCGACGCCTGCCCGCTGATCACCCAGAAGCTCAAGCAAGTACGCGAAGTGCTGGGCGACCAGGCGGACGGCATCACCTTTATTTCCCTTACCAGTGATCCGCTGCGGGACACCCCGGCGGTACTCAAGGCTTACACCTTGAAGCAGGGCGTCGATGGCCCCCACTGGCTTTTCCTTACCGGCGACAAGGCGCAGATGGACCTTGTCCTGGGGCGCATCGGCCAGATCGTGCCGACCCCCGAGCAGCACTCCACGCAGTTGATCGTCGGCGACGTGGCCAATAAGCGCTGGAGCAAAATCCGGCCCGATGCACCCGCCGCCGCCATTGCCCAGCGCTTGCAGTTGCTGACAATGCCTGTGGCCGGTCGCTGAGTCCGGGCCATGAAAAAAGCTCTCATCCTCGGCCTGCTCATGGTGTCTGGCATCAGCCTGAGCGCCCAGGCGTTGACGCTGACCCCCGGCGAAAGCGCCGGCAAGCGGCTGTACCGCGAGGGGGTGTCGGCCAGTGGCGAGCCGATCATGGCCCGGGTCGGAGCGGCCGGCCTGTTGCTGCCGGCCACCAGCCTGCCGTGTGTCAATTGCCATGGCCGCGATGGCATCGGCCGTCCCGAAGGCGGCGTGCGGCCGCCGGACCTGACCTGGACGCGGCTCTCCAGCACCTATGGCCAGCAGCAAATCAACGGGCGCAGTTACCCGGCCTACACCGAGGGCACGCTGGCCAGGGCGATTCAGGAGGGGCGCGATCCCGGCAACAATCGACTCGACCCGGCGATGCCCAGGTTCTTGTTGTCGATGAAGGATCAGCACAACCTCACGGCCTACCTCAAGCGCCTGGCCGATGACCGTGATCCGGGCCTCGACTCTGACAGTCTGCACCTGGGCACCTTGTTGCCGGGCACGGGCGCGCTGAGCGAGGAGGGCGCCACGGTGGCGGCAGTGCTCAACGGTTGTGTGGCGCGCATCAATGAGGCGGGCGGGATTCATGGTCGGCAGTTGCGCCTGACCATTCTCGATCCCGGCCCCGACCGCGCCAGCGCCATGCGCGCGCTGGACCAGTTGATCGACAAGGAGCAGGTGTTCGCGCTGATCGCACCACTGGCGCCAGCGCTGGAAGCGGACATGGCAGCACGTCTGGAGCAGGCCGGTGTGCCCCTGATCGGGCCGCTGTCGTTGCAAGGCACGACCCAGCCCAGCCGAGAGATCTTCGAGCCGCTGCCGGGGCTGCGCGAACAAATGATCGCCCTGGCCAATTACGCCACCGCCACCTTGCGGGTGTTGCAGGGGCCGACGCTGATCGCCTACCCGGACGAGCCCGGTCAACGGCTGGCCGCAGAGAAACTGGCCCAGTACCTGCAAGACAACGCCTGGGAGAAAGTGCGCCTGCAAGCCTATGGGACGACGCAGGATGACTTGCCGTTGGGTTCGCGTTCGGTGTTTTACATGGGCAGCAGCGGCGGTTTCAGTCTGCTCGCCGAGCGTTTGCAGACGGCGGGCCAGGTGCCTTACCTGTTCGCCGCTTCGAATCAGGTCGCGGGTGATTTGCTGCAAGTGCCCAGCGGCTTTTCCCGTCGGGTATTCCTGGCCTATCCGTTCGTGCCCAGCGACTGGACGCGGGCCGGGCGCCTGGCCCTGACCCAGGTGCGCGAGCGACAGAAACTGGGCGGCGAGCATGCGGTTCTGCAAGTCGGTGCGTTCAGCTCGATGATGCTCTTGAGCGAAGGCATGAAGCAGGCCGGGCGTGACGCCAGCCGCGAAAAACTGATCGAGGCCCTGGAAGGCCTGCATGACTTCGATACCGGGCTGACCCCGCTGATCAGTTTCGGGCCGGGCCGGCGCCTGGGCCTCAGTGGCGCGCACATCGTCACCGTGGACTTGCCTGACCAGCGTTTTTTCCTGGTTGCCCCTTACAAACCCATTGCCGCGATGCCTTGACCGGAGGCCGTAGATGAAACTCAACACTTTGCTGGTTCTGTGGGCGCTGTGGGTGCCAGCGGCATACTGCAGCAACGGTCCGGCCGTGGCGCGGGTCAATGGCGAGGAAATTTCCCAACTGCGCCTGGAGCGTTATTTCGCCGAGTACCTGGAGGATCAGGGGCGCTCGGTGGGCAATATTCGCAATCCCAAGGCTTACAAGCAGCTGCGCAAGGCAGCGCTGGATGCCTTGATTGACAAGGAACTGCTCTGGCAGGAGGCGCTCAAGCGTGGGGTGGTGATCAGCGATTCTACGGTGCAAAGCCAGGTCGAGAAGACCCGCCAGGCCTTCGGTGGTGCCGAGGTGTTCGCCCGGCGCCTGGAAGACGCCGGTTTCGATGAGGCCAGCTATGCCGAATACACCCGCCGTGAACTGGCGGCTCAGCAAGTGTTCGCCGTCCTCACCCAAGTCGGCGAGCCGGATGAAAAACAGGTGCGGGCGTTTTTCGAGGAACACCGCGCCGAGATGAGCCGGCCCGAGGAAGTACAGGTCAGGCATATCCTGATCAAGGTGCCTCAGGGGGCGGATGCTTCCACTGTTGAAGCAGCAAGACTACGCTTGGAAGGCATGCGTACCCGAATCACGCAAGGTGCCGATTTTGCCAGTGTCGCCAGGGAGGGGTCTGAAGACGCCTCGGCCAGCGAAGGCGGCGAACTGGGTTACTTTCCCCGGGGGCGGATGCTGCCGGAGTTCGAAGCGACAGCTTTTGCCCTGGCGCCGGGTGCGGTCAGCGAGCCGGTGCGCACGGCCGTGGGCTGGCATTTGATTTATTTGGAGAACCGAGTGGAGGCAGCCGATGTCACAGAGGAGCAAGGACTTGACATGGTCCGGGCATACCTTGCCCGGCAGAAACAGGTTCAGGCTCGTCTACAGGCACTGGCGCAGCTGCGATCCAGTCATCGGATCGAACGGGTTGACGATGATTGAGCGTTTCCCCAAAAGTGGGGAATCGATTCAATGCAAATCCGTTCGGGTTCCCCGTTTTTGGGGGGAGCGGTAAGTGGACGAAAAGGCATTGTTTTTAAATTCAAGGACATGAAGCGATAAAACGACCGGCGCCCGGCCTGGCATGAAGTGTGCGTTAGACCTGTTGAAGGCGCGCACTCCACCAGGTTCGGTATTCGGCCCTGCGGTTTCAAGGAGTCCACCTTGTTAAACAAAGTACTGGTTGTTGAAGACGAACAGCTGCTTGCGGAAAACCTCCAGGGTTACCTGCAGGCGCAAGCGCTGGAAGTCCGGATAGCGCACACCGGTGAAGCGGCGATTGGCGAAGCCGAACGCTTTTCACCCGATGTGATGGTGTTCGATTACCGCTTGCCCGATATGGAAGGTTTTGAGGTGCTCGATGCCGTCCGCCAGAACAGGAAGTGTCATTTTGTGCTGATCACAGGCCACCCCACCGCAGAAGTTTGCGAGCGGGCCCGGCAACTGGGCGTCAGCCACATCCTGTTCAAACCCTTTCCTTTGGCGGAATTGGCCCGTGCAGTCTGTGATCTTCTGGGGATGGAGCGCGAACCCAAAGCAGGTGTGAAGGATTCCGAAGGATTCGTCGAACGACGCCAGAGCAGGACCGAAAGTTTCCCGCTGCAGTTGTACGACGGTAGCTGGGTGCTTGCCGATCGCCGACGAAGTTCATCGGCCGCCAGGGCGCCAGACGACGAACAATTGCTCACCGGGGAGTAGTGGCGCGACAAGACGTTCCGGCCCCCGCCGAAATAGCTCGCCGCGCCGACAGGGCTCAAAGCCCCGGGCGTTGGAGAGCAAGCCATGGACCGTCTATCCCTTGTTGTCGAGCCGTCGCCGTCGGAGTGTCTACCCAGCCGTTTTTCCAGTGAGCAATTAGCCCAGGCGCGAGCGCTGGCCGCCAGTTCCGGTGAACGGATGCTGGATGCCCTCGGGGAGCTTTGCGAACTGGCCCCCATGCCCTTCATCCAGTGCCTCGGCGCGACCCTGCATTACCCGGTGCTCGATACCGACAGCCTGTTTCAAGCCACCCCGGTATTCGACCGGGTCACCCTGGCCCAATGCCTCAAGCGCGAATTCACCCTGCTGCGTCACGACGATGCGGTCATCGGTGTGTTTGCCGACCCCTTCGACACCGCCCGTCTGGCCTGGATCGATGATTGCCTGCACGGCGCGCCGCTGTACCTGGTGCACGCCGACGACCTGAAAGCCTACCTGGCACGCCACGAAGAGAGCTTCCACGCCGTGGAGTCACTCAACGCCCAGAGCGATGCCGGCAGCGAAATCGATAACCTGCAAAGCCTGTCCCTGACCAGCATCAGCGAAGACTCCAGCGTGGTGGTCAAACTGGTCAACTCGACCCTGTACGACGCACTGAAAATGCATGCCAGCGACATCCACCTGGGCACCACCGGCAGCGGCCTGGTGATCAAGTACCGGATCGATGGCGTGCTGAACAACATCAGCAAGATCCAGGGCAACGAATTCGCCGAACAGGTGATTTCCCGGGTCAAGGTCATGGCCGAACTGGACATCGGCGAAAAGCGCGTGCCCCAGGACGGTCGCTTCAAGATCGGCATCAGCGGCCGGCAGATCGACTTCCGGGTGTCGATCATGCCGAGCATTTTTGGCGAGGACGCGGTGCTGCGGGTGCTCGACAAACAGGACCTGGCGGACAAGGTCTGCGGTGTGCAGTTGCAAGCCCTGGGCTTCGAAGACGAAACCCTGCGCCAACTGCGCCGGCTGGCGGCCGAACCCTACGGCATGGTGCTGGTCACCGGCCCCACCGGCAGCGGCAAGACCACCACGCTGTACGCGATGATCACCGAGATCAACCACGGTGTGGACAAGATCATCACCATTGAAGACCCGGTGGAATATCAGCTGCCGGGCGTGTTGCAAATCCCGGTCAACGAGAAAAAAGGCCTGACCTTCGCCCGGGGCCTGCGCTCGATCCTGCGTCACGACCCGGACAAGATCATGGTCGGGGAAATCCGCGACCCCGACACCGCGCAGATCGCGGTGCAATCGGCACTCACCGGGCACCTGGTGTTCACCACCATTCACGCCAACAACGTGTTCGACGTGATCGGCCGCTTCACCCAGATGGAAATCGACCCCTACAGCCTGGTCAGCGCCCTCAACGCGGTACTGGCCCAGCGTCTGATTCGCCTGGTCTGCAGCAGCTGTAGCACGACGTACACCCCGACTGAAGAAGAACTGCAAACCTCGGGACTCGATCCGCAGCAGGTCGCTCACTACCACTTCGTGCACGGCAAGGGCTGCGGCCATTGCCGTGGCACCGGCTACCGCGGACGCAGCGCGATTGCCGAGCTGCTGCACCTGGACGACGAACTGCGGCAAATGATCGTCGAGCGCCAGCCCATTTCGAAAATCAAGGCCCACGCCTGCAAACGTGGCTTGCGCTTGCTGCGCGAGTCGGCGCTGGAACTGGTGCAACACGGCCGGACCACTCTCGAGGAGATCAATCGTGTCACTTTTATCTCGTGAGCGTTATGTCGCCGTCGTCGGCGCCAGTGGTGTCGGCCTGGGGCGGCGTCAGGGCAGCGAAACCCTGTGGCTGGGCAGCGTCGGCTTCATCGAGGAGGGCTTTCATGCCTGGGCCGTGGCCCTGGAAACCCTCGACCGGCTGCTGGGCGAACATGCCCGCGCCGGTGCGGAGTTGACAGTGGTGGTCTCCGGGCACTTTAGCCGTTTCTGCCTGGTGCCCTGGAGCGATCAGATCAGCAGCCCCGAAGAACTGCGCGGGTTTGCCCAACTGTGCTTCGAAGACCTCTACGGCGTACCGAGCCAACCCTGGAGCCTGGTGCTCTCGGCCGAACCGGCCGGTTACGACCGCGTCGCCAGTGCATTGCCGCAGGACTTGCTTGAGCGCCTGCGCACGCTGGTGAGCGGTCGCGGCCTGAAACTGCATTCAGTGCAGCCGTACCTGATGGCTGCGTTCAATCATTTCGACAAGAGCTTCGACGCCGGGGACTTCCTGTTCGTGGTCGCCGAACCGGTGCGCAGTGTGTTGCTGCTGGCACGCGAAGGGCGCTGGGCGGCGGTGCGTTCGGTGGGCAGCAGTGACAGCGATGCCGCCCTGACGGCCCTGATCGGTCGCGAAAGCCAGTTGCAGGCCTCCACCAGTGAACGGCCGCTGAATGTTTACCTGCATGCGCCGGCCCGCATCGACTCGCACCCCGACGTTCCCGGTATGCACCTGCGCACCCTCGAAGAGGACCGGACAGCCGTACACGATTGCCTGTACGTCATGTCTCGGGCGGTGGCCTGACATGCGCGCCCTGATGCTCGACTTTCAACCGCGTCGCCGTGCGAGCCCGCTGGGCTGGAGCCTGCTGGCCGGCGGTGTGGTGCTGGTGCTGAGCTGCATCGTGATCCAGCAACACCTCAGCGAGGAGACCGAACAACAGCAAGGCCACCTGCAAACCGCCCAGCGCGTGCTCACCGGCGACACCGGCAGCAAGGTCAGCCTGACCCCGGCGCAAATCCGCGAACAGGCACAGAACCTGGCGGAGATGCGCAAGGTGTCCCAGCAATTGCGCCGCCCCTGGGAGCAGTTGTTCGCCACCCTCGAAGCCATGCCCCGGGACAACATTGCCTTGCTGACCCTGACCCCGGACGCCCGCAAGGGCCAGCTACGGATCAGCGCCGAGGCGCGGGACCTGGACGCCATGCTCGACTTCCACCGCCGCCTCGAAGCCAGCGACGAGCTGTCCGATGTGTCGCTGCTCAGCCACGAAATCGTCGCCAACGTGCCGGAGCACCCGGTGCAATTCAACTTGTCGGCTACCTGGGAGATTGGCGATGCAAATCCCTAGATTGATCGTCCACGAGTACCTGCAAAGCCTGGGCGTGCCCGGTCTGGCGGGGCTGGCGATGCTGGTGCTGGCGCTCACCTATGGCCTGGCCGGTTTGCTGCCGGACTGGCAGTCCGTGCAACAGCTCAGCCAGCAGACCCGCGAAGCCCGCGCCTACCTGGCCAAAGTCGAAGACGGCACCGTGGCCGCGCCGGTGGTGCCGCAACGGCAACTGGATGATTTCCGCAGCAAGTTGCCGACCCAGCCCCAGGCCACCGTGGCCATCGACAAGATCTATGCGCTGGCCGCCCAGGAACGCATCACCCTGGCTCGTGGTGAGTATTCCCTGGGCATCGATCCGAAAACCCACCTGGCGCGCTATCAGATCCTGCTGCCAGTGCGGGGCAGCTACCCGCAACTGCGGCGCTTCCTGCACGCCTTGCTCGGCCAGTTGCCGGCGGTGGTGCTGGAGGACGTGGAGTTGCAACGCAAGAAGATCGCCGACACCGACCTGACCGGGCGGATCCGCATGACCCTTTACCTGTCGAGGTCATGATGAACAGCAAACGCGCAATGGGCTGGGTAGCGTTCTTCGGTGTGGCGGCGGCGCTGGCCTGGTTGCCCGACTACTTGAAACCGGCCGGCGATGGCGAGGCCGATGTCGCGGCAGTGGCCACGCCCGCCAAAGGCAAAACCCGTGGCGAGCTGGCGGCCGCGTCAGCCTCGGGCGCGCCGGCGGCGATCAAGGACCTGAGCCCGGCCGGCGACCTGTTCGCCCCCCGCAGCTGGAAGGTTGCGCCGACCCTGGCCAGCGTCACCGAACAAGCCGTCAACGTCGCGCCGGTGGTGCAGGTCCCCACTGCACCGCCGATGCCTTTCCAGTTCATTGGCCGCATGGATGACCGTACCGATCTGCAGGTGTTCTTGCAGAGCGGCGAGAAAATCTACGTCGTGCGCAAAGGGGATGTGATCGACGCAACATGGAAGATCGAGGGGATTTCCGACATGGAACTGAGCCTGGTCTATCTGCCTCTGCATTTGTCCCAGACTCTGTCTGTGGGGAGCGCGCAATGAACACATTCCGATTGCTGATGAGCATGGGTTTCTGTGCGGGGCTGGCCGCGTGCAGTTCGGCGCAACTGGCCAGGGACGAGGGGACCGACCTGATGGCGTCGGGTCAGTACGAAGCCGGCCTGGCGCGGATCCAGGAAGGCCTGCGCGAAAACCCCCGCGATACCGAATTGCACCTGGCGCTGACCAGCGGGCGCGCCCGTGCGGTGACGGCGCTGTTGAGCCAGGCCGACATGAGCCGCACCCAGCGCGACTTCGCCTCGGCCCGTCTGACCTACGGTCGGGTGTTGTCCATCGAGCCGAACAACCGCCGGGCCCAGGACGCCATACGCCAGCTCGATCACCTGCGCAGCCTCGATGAAAAACTCGAGCTGGCCCGTGGGGACTTGCGTCGCGGTGACATCTACGCCGCCGACCGTCAGGTCAAACAGATCCTCGAACTGGACCCGAACAATGAGGGCGCCCTGGAACTGCAAAGCAATGTGCGCCTGGTGCAGAGCCGCAATGTGATTCCCTATCCGCAACTGCGCACGCGCCTGGACAAGCCCGTCACCCTGGAGTTTCGCGACGCCAACCTCAAGACCATCTTCGAAGTGCTGTCCCAGGTCGCCGGTCTGAATTTCATTTTCGACAAAGACCTGCGCCCGGACATGAAAGCCACCATCTTCGTGCGTGACGTGCGCATCGAAGACGCGGTGGAACTGCTGCTGCAACAGAACCAGTTGCACCAGAAAGTGGTGAACGAAAACACCCTGCTGATCTACCCGGATTCGCCGCAGAAGCTCAAGGATTATCAGGAACTGGTGATGCGCACCTTTTACCTGACCAGCATCGATGCCAACACCGCCTTGAACATGGTCAAGACCATGCTCAAGACCCGCGACGTGTTCGTCGATGAACGGCTCAACACCCTGACCATGCGCGACACCGGCGACGCCATCCGCATGGCGGAAAAACTCCTGCAATCCCAAGACCAGTCCAACCCCGAAGTGGTGCTGGAAGTGGAAGTCATGGAAGTCGCCACCCAGCGCATTCTCGACCTCGGCCTGCAATGGCCGAACACCTTCGGCGTGGTCAACAGCGACGGTTCGGCGGTCACGCTGCTCGATCAGCTCAAGGGCATCGATTCCAGCCGGATCAGCATCTCGCCGTCGCCGCAGGCCAAGATCAACGCCCAGGACAACGACATCAATACCCTGGCGAGCCCGGTGATCCGCGTCAGCAACCGTGAGCAGGCGCGCATCCACATCGGTCAGCGCGTACCGATCATCAGCGCCACTTCGGTACCGTCGACCCAGGGGCCGGTGATCACCGAAAGCGTGACGTACCTGGATGTCGGTCTGAAACTGGAAGTGCAGCCTACCGTGCACCTGAACAACGAAGTGGCGATCAAAATCGCCCTGGAAGTCAGTAATGCCACGCCGCTGGAGCCGACCCGCCAGGGCACGATTCCGGTGCAGGTCGATACCCGCAACGCCCAGACCACCCTGCGCCTGCATGATGGTGAAACCCAGATCCTCGCCGGCCTGATGCGCAACGACCATGGCGCCACCGGCAACAAAATCCCGGGGCTTGGCGATATCCCCGGTCTGGGTCGCCTGTTCGGCAGTAACAAGGACACCGTCGGCAAATCCGAGCTGGTGCTGTCGATCACCCCGCGGGTGGTGCGCAACCTGCCGTACCAGAGCCCGTCGGACATGGAATTCACCACCGGCACCGAAACCAGCATGCACATCCAGGCGCCGAATCGTGAGCTGGAATCGTCGGTCCAGCCGCAGCGCCTCGATCGGCCGGTGGCCTCCACCAACGTCGAAATCAGCGTCGGGAAGCCTTGATCATGAACGCCTCGCAACGCGGTTTTACCCTGATCGAAGTCGTGGTGACGCTTGCGCTGGTCGGCCTCCTGGCCGGCCTGGCCGCGCCGCTGACCGAGACCGTGGTGCGCCGGGGCAAGGAGCAGGAACTGCGCACCGCTCTGTACCAGATCCGCGATGCGATCGACGCCTACAAACGGGCTTTCGACGCCGGTTACATCGAAAAGTCCCTCGACAGCAGCGGCTACCCGCCGAACTTGAAAGTGCTGGTGGAGGGTGTGCGGGATGTGCGCAGCGCCAAGGGGGCCAAGTTCTATTTCCTGCGGCGCGTGCCCCACGATCCGTTGGCTCCGGCCAAGCGTGACGACGACGGTGGCTGGGGGTTGCGCGCCTACGACAGCACGGCTCAAAACCCACGGGAGGGCGCGGACGTCTTTGACGTTTACTCCAGGGCCCGGGGCAAGGGTCTTAACGGCATCGCCTACCGGGAGTGGTGAATCTATGCGCCGGGAAAAGGGTTTCACCCTGCTCGAATTGATGGTGGTCATGGCAATCATCGCGACCCTGATGACCATCGCCTTGCCGCGTTATTTCAACAGTCTCGAAGCCTCGAAAGAGACCACCTTGCGCCAGAGCCTGTCGGCCATGCGCGAAGCCCTCGATCACTACTACGGCGACACCGGGCGTTATCCCGACTCCATCGAGCAAATGGTCGAGCAGCGCTACTTGCGCAACCAGCCAATGGACCCGATTGCCGAACGCAAGGATGCCTGGGTCCTGGTGGCACCGCCCGATGGCGTGCAGGGCGGGGTGGCTGATATCAAGAGCGGAGCCACAGGGAGGGCGCGTGATGGCAGCCTTTATTCCGAGTGGTAAGCCTGCTGCGCAGGGCGGTTTCACCTACCTGGGTGTGCTGCTGCTGATCATGGTGATGGGCATGGGCCTGGCCAGTGCCGGCGAGTTGTGGGCCACCGCCTCGCGCCGCGATCGCGAACGCCAGTTGCTGTGGGTCGGCACCCAGTACGCCCAGGCACTGCGCAGCTACTACCGCAGTTCGCCAGGCCTGGCCCAGTACCCGAAAGAACTCGCCGACCTGCTGCAGGACGAGCGGTTTCCCAACGCCAAACATCATCTGCGCCAGCTCTATCCGGACCCGATTGGCGGTGGCGACTGGTTCCTGATGCGCGGCTTCGACGGCCGTATCACCGGCATCGCCAGTTCCTCCACGGACAAACCGCTCAAACAGGCGGACTTTCCCAGCCAGTGGTCGGACTTCAACGGCATGGCCAGCTACAAGGACTGGCAGTTCGTGGCCGAGAAGGCCTTCCTCGATGGCGCGTCCGGCCCGGCCAAGGGCCAGAGCAAAACCCCTCAGGCGTTGCAGCCATGAAGCGTTTCTGCCTGGCCTTGATCCTGGTGCTGAGCACCTGTGTCGCCTCGGCCGGCGAAGAGGACGAAATGCTCGGCTTCATCATCGACGACACGATCTCGCACATCGGCCACGAGTTTTACTACGCGTTCAGTGAACGCCTGCGCGCCACCAGCCCGATGGATTTCAACCTGGTGGTACGCGAACGGCCATCGGCTCGCTGGGGCAGCCTGGTGACCGTGGAATATCAACAGCGTCTGGTTTATCGGCGCTTCCTGCCGCCGAACACCGTGGAGCTCAAGGACGAGGCCTATGACGCCGCCGACTGGGTACGCGGGCAGGTTGTCCAGCGCAAGCTGGAAGCCTTGTTGCAGGACACCACGGACCTTGAGAGGGACGAACTATGAAAACGAAAACGGTCTCGCGGCACCTCGGGCTCTGGCTGCTCGGGCTGGGAAGTTGTGGGCTGGTCCAGGCCACCGAACTGGTCTACACGCCGATCAACCCATCGTTTGGCGGCAACCCGTTAAACGGCACCTGGCTGCTCAACAATGCCCAGGCGCAAAACGACTACGACGACCCGGACTTGAAGGATCGCACCACCGTGGCGGGGACATCGGCCCTGGAGCGGTTCAGCAGTCAATTGCAGTCGAGGTTGCTGGGGCAGTTGCTGGACAACATCTCCGCGGGCAATACGGGAAGCCTGTCCACCGATGCCTTCATCGTCAATGTCGTCGACGACTCAGGGCAGCTGACGATTGAAGTGACGGACCGCGCGACGGGCGAACTGTCGGAAATCAAGGTCAATGGCCTGGCCCCTTGATGGGGATTCGGGACGACGGGGAGTAATGGACATGAAAAAAATAATTGTGCTGGGGATGCTGTTGGCGGCGCTTCAAGGCTGCGGTCTGCGCGAGCCGATCGGCGCCGAGCAGGACACCGAAACCCCGACCCTGACCCCCAGGGCCTCTACCTACTACGATCTGTTGAACATGCCACGGCCCAAGGGCCGCTTGATGGCGGTCGTCTATGGCTTCCGCGATCAGACCGGGCAGTACAAGCCGACGCCCGCCAGTTCCTTCTCCACCAGCGTGACCCAGGGCGCGGCGAGCATGCTGATGGACGCCTTGCAGGCCAGCGGCTGGTTCGTGGTGCTGGAGCGTGAAGGCCTGCAGAACCTGTTGACCGAGCGCAAGATCATCCGGGCCTCGCAAAAGAAACCCAATACCCCGGTGAACATCCAGGGTGAGCTGCCACCGTTGCAAGCGGCGAACATGATGCTCGAGGGCGGCATCATCGCCTATGACACCAACGTGAAGAGCGGCGGGGAAGGGGCGCGCTACCTGGGCATCGACATTTCCCGGGAGTATCGCGTGGATCAGGTCACGGTCAACCTGCGGGCGGTGGACGTGCGCAGCGGGCAGGTGCTGGCCAACGTGATGACCAGCAAGACCATCTACTCCGTGGGCCGCAGTGCCGGGGTGTTCAAGTTCATCGAGTTCAAGAAGTTGCTTGAGGCTGAAGTCGGTTACACCACCAACGAGCCGGCGCAGTTGTGTGTGTTGTCGGCGATCGAGGCGGCGGTGGGGCATTTGTTGGCCCAGGGCATCGAGCGGCGTTTGTGGCAGGTGGCCGGGGATAATTCGCCGGACACTAATGCGACGCTGGATCGCTATCTGACGCAGAACAAGGTGGGTACTGAGGGGGCGGGGGAGTGAGGTTGGGTGGTCGCTCGCAGGTGTACCTCGATCGACTGTGGGAGCTGGCTTGCCGGCGAAGGCGGCCTGACAGCTGACCTGTGTGTTGTTGACCGCGTACATATCCGTTGCTGCGGTAACGGCGGCTTAGGGTTTCGCCCTTACGGCGAGTCACTTTTTTTACAAGCGCCTAAAAAAAGTAACCAAAAAAACGCTCGCCCCGAGCGTCCGGCCCCTCGCTGGGGCTCGGCGTTCCTTCGCTGCGGTATCCATCCGGGGACACTGCCCTCCGGTTGGCTTCGCTTCAACCTACATGCAGCGTGTTCGACTGCGTCGAACGGCGCTGCGCGCCACTCCCCGGATGCACACCTCCACTCAGCCTCCCGAAGGGGCGGGTGGATCAAGATCAAGAGCTGCAGGCGAGCTAACGCTCGGCCTGATGAGTGGTGAGGAGCGGATGGGTTTACGCCGTCGTGCTTTTCTGTGGGAGCTGGCTTGTCGGGGCGCCGCATCGCAGCGATGGCGGCCTTATAGCCGACCAATCACCCGCAGGTGTACCCAATCCAATGTGGGAGCGAGCCTGCTCGCGATGGCGTAGGGTCAGGCACTTCGAGGCTGGATGTGCCACCGTCATCGCGAGCAGGCTCGCTCCCACAGTAGTTCTGCGACGGTCGATATCCTGCCGGCCTACCTGGCCCGGATGGAGAAGCAACCTTCCGCAGTTCCTACAAAAAGTGCCGACATGCTCGGCATTCAGCGGGTGTTTTCCCACAGGATTTTAGGGTTGCCGGTCGGAAGTGGCTTTTTTAATCTGCCGGCCGTCGCTGCCAATTCGGCGACCCTGGACTGGAAACCCGGTGACTAACTAAACGGCGCAAAAGCGCCCTTCATAACGTATGCTTGCGCGCCTTTAATGTGTGCACTCCGTTATGGCGGCTGTGCGCGGGAGACCTTCGGGTCTACCGGGTTGCCGTTTCCCCGGGTTTCCAGCCTGCGTACAGCTGCCACCCTTCGCCTGGAAACGAAGGGAGCAGCTCTAACCAGCAAACGGAGCTCCACCATGCCCAAACCCACCCCCAATCCCCCCGAATCAAATCACGAAAACATTGCCTCCAGCCTCCACCTCAAACCCACCCTCCTGAAATCCAGCACTCCCCACACCCCCAGCAAGATGTTCCTCATCGCCCCCGACATCGACACCGAAAGCCTGTTGGCCCACGCCTGTGAATCACTGGCGTCCGCGAGCGTCATGGCCACGGATTTCGCGACTTTTGTGGACGGGCCGCAGCGCAGCATGTTGTTGGGTATCCAGCAGGTGATCATGCTGGCCGAACTGTCGGTGAACCGCGCATTGGATAACCTCGCTCCGCCAGGTTAATACCGGTCCATTGTGGCGAGCTCGCCACAGGTAGTTTTACGATCCATAAAAAAACCGCGCCCCCGCAAAGGGCCGCGGTCTTTCACCCCACGCACTTACTTCTGCATGACAGTCGCCGAGTTGGCCGTACCGAACTGCTGCACGTTGGCCGTCTGCGCCACGCCGCTCTGATTGACGCTGGCAATGTTGGCGGTGCCGCCCTGGGTGACGTAGGCGACGTTCATGGTGTCAGCCTGCTTGATGGTGATGACGTTGTCTTCGCCATACAGCTGCGTGGTGAACGCCTGGTTGCCGCTGCCTTCCTGGTTGAACTCGGTGCTGTTGCCGCTGCCGTTGCTGCTGCCCTGGGCCAGGTTGGTGGTGCCGCGCTGGTCGGCGATGAGGATGTTGTCGCTGCCGTTCTGGTCGAAGTACAGCTCGTTGTAGGAATCGGCCTGGGTCACGGTGGTTTTGTTGCCGCTGCCGGTCTGGTTGGTGGTCATGATGTGGCCGGCGCCGTTCTGGGTGAAGTTGGCGACGTTGTTGGTGCCGTTCTGATTGACGGTCGCGCGCTGGTTGCTACCGAACTGGCCACCTTTTTCCGGGCCTTTCCAGTTGCTGGCGTAGACCTTGTTGCCGGTACCTACCGACGTGGCGTTGAGCGTATGGTTATCACCGCTCTGGTAGGTGAAATGCACGTTGCTCGAGCCGGTTTGATAGAGCGCCAGGGTCGAGCCCATGGACTCGAACTGGTCGGCATAGATCGCGTTGAGGTCGCCGACTTGCATCACCTGGGCCACGTTGTTTTCGCCGAAGCTCTGGTCGACCACGGTTTCGTTGGTCTGCCCGTATTGGGAGACGGTGGCCTTGGCGCCGATCTGGGTGTCTTGCCAGATTTCGGTGCCGTTGGCGTCGCCGGACTGGTTGATGCTCAGGTTGCCGCCGGTGCCGTTGCGCTGGTCGCCATAGGCATAGTTGGTGCTGCCGGCCTGGTTGATGTCGATCTGGCCGCCCATGTGGCCGATCTGTTCGGCCGTCGCGTAGTTGGTGGTGCCGTACTGGATGATCACGGCGTTGTTGCCCGTGCCCAGTTGAATCTGTTCGATGTTGGCTTCGTTGCCGTCGCCGTACTGGTAGGTCTTGGCGGTCGTGCCTTCCTGGCTGTCCTGGTAGATGAACGAGAAGTTGCCGGTGCCTTCCTGTTGCTGCAGGGCTTCGCCGCCGCCGACACCGATCGACTGGCTGGCATGGCTGGTGTTGAAGCTGCCGCTCTGGTTCTGGGTGATGGTGCTGTTGTCCTCGAACAACTGCTCGGCGTAGCCGGCGTTGTAGTCGCCGCCTTGGGTTTGGCTGATGGTCCCGGTGGCGGTGTCTTGCACGGCGGCGGCATCGTTGCCCTGGCCCGTTTGCAGCTGGGTGGCGGTGCTGAGCGGAGCCGCGGTCTGCTTCACATCGGCGATGTTGGCGGTACCGTACTGGGTTTGCGTGGACAGGCTGTCGTCGGCCACGGCCTGGGCACTGACAATGACCAGGATGGCGGCGGTGAGGGGCGTCAGTTTGAACATGGTGAAACCTCCAAGTGGTGCAGTGCTTTAGCGATATTGTTTGACCGATACGCTCATGCCGTTGCCGGCCTGGGTGACGGCGCTTTGCTGTCCCGAGCCGGCCTGTTCGATGCGGGCGTCGTTGTTGTTGCCGTTCTGGGCGATTTGCGCGCGGTTGTGGCTGCCGCTCTGGATGATCGAAGCGGCGTTGCCTGAACCTTGCTGGGTGATCAATGCCATCAGGTCGCTGCCTTGTTGCAGGATCCAGGCTTCCTGATTGCTGCCCGACTGCACGATCTGGCCGAGCAGCGATTGACCGTTCTGCTGCAACAGCGCGATGTTGGCCTGGCCGTTCTGGTCGATCAGTGCGTGCTGGCCAATGAGCGGTGGCAGCTCGCCGAGATCGGCGGCAGGGGCGAGGTCTTCGTTCTCCATCAAGTCATCGGCGCGCACGCCTGCGCTGCTGCAAAGCAGAAGCAGGCAGAGCAGGGTGGCGGTCGACATTTTCATGGCGTTGTCCTGTGGGAAGAGGCCAGCCCCATCGACTCGGGAGTCGATGGGGCGAGGGCTCAGTTCGAGATCACCGACACGGTGCGCACGGTGCCTTGGGACGAGGTGATGGTGGCTGTCGGGTTCGCCGACGGAATCACCGTGGTGGTGTTGTTCACCGTCAGCCTCCAGCGACCGGTCACCGGCACAGTGGTAGTGCCCAGGGTTTGCAGCCCGGTCGGGGTGCTGACCTGGATGGTGATGGTGTTGCCGGTGGTCACCGATGAGGTGCCTGCGAAGTCCCAGGTGAAGCGGTTATTGGAACGGGCGGACACCGTGGCCGTGGTCACCGTGAAGGTTTCCGCGGCAGGCCGTGGCGAGACTTGCACCGTGACCGTGGCCGGCGTCGTCGACACAGCACCGAAGCTGTCCCGGGCGAAGTAGCTGAAGGTCGTGGTGAAGGCCGTGGTGACCGTGGCCGGTGGGGTGTAGGTCAGGACCGTGCCATTACTGGTGACGGTGCCGCGACCGGTCGGTGGTTGGGTGAAGCTGGCGACGGCGAGCGGCAGGTTGCCTTCCGGATCGGTGTCGTTGGCCAGCACACTGATCGGAATAGCCACACCCAGGGTCGCGACGCTGTCGGCGACGGCTACCGGAGGCTGGTTGGGCGCCACGGTGATGGTCACCGTCGCAGGATTGGCCGAGGCCAGGCCTTTGACGTCTTGAGCCTTGTAGGTGAAGGTCGTGGTCAGTGGTGCATTGACCACGGCTGGCGGGGTGTAGATGACGGCGGTCGATCCGCTCAACGCCACCGTGCCCTGGCCGGCGGCCGGTTGAGTGAGTGCGGTGATGCTCAGCGGCACGTTGCCATCCGGGTCGTTGTCGTTGGCCAGCAGGTTGAGGGTGATCGGTACGCCGAAGCTGGTGCTCGCGCTGTCGGCCACGGCGATCGGCGCCTGGTTCTCGCCACTGTCCGGTGCGGTGCCGACCACTACCACAGGTTCGGTGTCGCTGCCGCCGGCGGCGGATTTGACGGTGACCCTGGCGGGTGGTTGCGGCAGGTCCGCCACCGTCAGGCGTTGCAGGGTGCCGGACTTCGACAGGCGGCCATAGCCTTGAGCGACCATGTCCGGAACCGCCACTTCGTCAGAGGATGTCGCCTCGATCAGCAGGCTGTGATTGCTCCAGTTGTAGCGAGCGGTCTGGATGTTCACCAGGTCATTGAGCTTGCTCGAAACGGCGGTCGGCCGAGTGGTGCCGGTGGGATCGGTGGCGGTCAGCACCACCACCGCAGGCACGGGGCCGTTGAACAGACGATGGCCGAAGAACAGACCCGTACCGTCGCCGGTCAGGTTGGTCAGGCAGGGGGTTGGCGGTGGGCCAGGTACCAGGGCGACGGTTTCGCGGAAGCACAGCGTGGAGCTGTTGTCGGCCTTGCCGAAGACTTCGACCCGGGTGCTGGTGCCGGTGCCCGATGTGGTTCGGCGGTAAGTGGCGCGGTTGAGTTCCACCGCTGTTTGCGCCCGGTTATCGAGGACCTTGCCGGACACGGTGAAGAGGTTGGTTTCGATGGTCCCGGCGGGGCCCTGGATGCGGACGAAGTTGGTGTTGTTGGGGCTGCCGGTGACCTGCTCGGTGAGGTTCGGGTCGCCGACGAAGGTTTCGATGGCCCCGGTGTCCGGGTTCACTTCGGTGTAAGGCCCGTTGACGCTGCGCAGGAAGGGTCCGATCGCGCCGTTCAATGCACCGTTGAAAACCCCCGGTGCCCCGACGCCGATGTCCCGGGTGATGTTGATGGCGCGCCGACCGGGCGTGGTGACATTGACCGTTTCGACACCATAGGGATGGGTGATGGTGTAGGTGCCGGCCACTGGCACGTTAATCCGCATGCGGATCCGCGCAAAGCTGATTTGATCGCCATCGAGCGGATTTCCGCTGGCAAATGCCGCTTCGATCCCGGCGACGTAGGCGTCCATTCCATAGCCGGCGGCGTTGTTGGGAATGGTGGCGTCGGCGAGGAACCAGAACGATTCGTCTGGCCAGTTATCCGGGAACACCATCGGCAGGGTGTCGTCGAAAATACCGGGTGTCGGCAGCAGGGTGCACATGTAGGCCGGTGGTGTGGCGGCCGCCACCCGCGAGCTCACGGCCCGGGACTGGCACAGTTCCATCGACAGCAGGTTGTTGTCCTGATACCAGATCGGGAATTTCCCCGTGGCAAAGGTATAAGGGCCGGGGTCAACGGCGGCGAGTTGCGCGAAAGCGCTGCCGGACAGCGATAGAGTCAGTCCCAGGGCATTGAGCGCCAGGCGTGGCAATTTGTTCATGATGCCTCCTGATGAGGATCTGGCCATGTGAGCGTTCATTGCACGATGACCACTTCTTCGGTATCGCTGCCGCCATTGGATGACGTCACCTGAACCCTGGCCGGCGGAATCGGTGAGATCCCGGTGGACAGGGTTTTCACTGCACCGTCGCCACTCAAGGCCCCGATGGTTGCACCGCCTGCGGAAGTGACGGTGAGCACGGGCGGCGATGTTTCATCGCTGGTGGAGGCGACCACGGTGATTTGCCCGGTGCTCAGGCTGTACTCGGCGCGTGAAATCACCACCAGGTCAGTCAGGGGGATGGGCAAGGTGGTCGGTGTACTGCTGGGGATGGCCAGGTGATTGTCGGCGGTCACCTGCAGGGTGCTCGGCAACGTCGGGTTGGTTGCGGACTGGGCGTACCAACTGCCGGTGGTGTCGGCCTCGGTCAGGTTGAGTACCGGGTTGTTGCTGTCCAGGGTCACTTTGGCGGGCGGCGGCGGGGCCAGCACGAAAACGTCCTGCTGGGCCACGGGCGCACTGGCGCCGGCCGTGCGCGAGTAGGTGCTGCGCTGGGCGATCATCGGGGTCGGCCGGACCACCGTCGACAACTTGCCGGAGATGGCCATCACTGTCGTGCGCAGATCCAGCCCGTTGGGGCCTTCAATGCGGATGTAGTTGGTATTGAACGGGCTGCCGGTGAAGGCTTCCACCAGGTTCGGGTCGCCGACGAATTGCTCGGCGGAACCGGTGACCGGGTTGGTTTCGGTGTATGGACCATTGACGCTGCGCAGGAACGGCCCGATGTCACCTTTGAGCGCGCCGTCGTAGGTTTTCGGTGCGCCGATCCCGATGTCCCGGGTCATGTTGATCGCCCGGCGCCCGGGGGTGTCGACGTTGAAGACGTCGACGCCATAGGGGTGGGTGATGACGTAGGTGCCAGCGGCGGGCACGTCGACGCGAATGCGGATGCGGGCAAAGCTGATCTGGTCGCCTTCGACCGGGTCGCCACCGCTGAAGGCGGCTTCGACGGCACTGACGTACGTCAGGTTGACACCGCGAGCGGCATCGGCGATGGAGCCGTCACCGGTGAACCAGAACGCTTCATCGGGGAAGTTGCTCGGGAAGACCACCGGTTGCGCATCGTCGAAGATCCCGGGAGCCGGCAACAGATTGCACATGTAGGTGGGAGCGCCCGGCGCACTGGGTACCCGCGAACTGACGGCCTTGGACAGGCACAAATCGAGCGTCCGGCCATGGGTGTCCTGGTACCAGGAGGCGAAGGAGCCGATGGCCGGTAAATAGGGCCCGGGGTCTACGGCAAACAGCGCGGCCTGGGCAATGCCCTGGGCCAGGGCGGTCACGACCAGGGCGGTCGCGGTTTTGGACAGTAAAGGGTGCATGTGTATTCCCTCTATCAGAGTACCTGCCCCTTGGGGATGGGTCAGTTGACAGGGCTTCGGCAACTTCCATACCAACCGCTGGAAATGCCCCTCGGAGGCCCGAGCCAAAGGCTTGCGCGGTGCAAGCGCGGGCGCTGACCCGATCTCGGGAACGGGCCTCTTTCCCCAGCATTGGGGGGAGGTGGGGATAGCGGCATGGGTGGGGAAGGGGTGGGGGGAATCCAGCCCAAAGTCGGGCAAACTGCCATTAGTGGGCTATAAACCCTGTAGGGGTTTTGTCGGAAAAACGTCCATGACCACGCAGGCAAAAACACTGGCGCCCGAGAAGGGCGACATCCGCTTGAGCAGGCGCAAGCAGCCGTTCAATCTGCTGCGCTGGTTTTCGTTCATCAGCTTGTTGGTGATCGGCACGGTGGCAGTGGCGTTGGGGTCGGTATCGACGAAGTTCGTGATTACCGAAAGCGTGCAGCGCGATGCGTTATTGACCTCACAGTTCCTGACCGCGATTGCCTCGGCCGAGGTGCGCCATGTGTCGATCCCCAACGTGCGGACCATGGGCGAATTGCTCGACCCGCGCAAAGACCGCGACTTTCCCGACGTCGACCCGATGGCCCGGGCCAATGCCCGCGGTGAATTCCTCGACCACATCTCGCACTTGCCCGACGTGATCCTGGCCAACGTCTATGCCCCCGACCGCATGGTGATCTGGTCGACCAACCCTGCGTTGATGGGCACCACCATTCATGCCGATGAAGACCTGGATCGGGCCTTTGCCTCAATGACCCCGGTATCGGCCAGTTACCACGATGTGGACAAGACCCGCATGGAACAGAAGTTCGTGACGCCTCCGGAATACATCTTCATCGAGAACTACATTCCGCTGTTCGATGCCGATGGCGACAAGGTCACCGCGATGGTCGAGATCTATAAAGAGCCCCAGGACCTGATCAATCGCATGATGCGCGGCCTGGTGCTGATCTGGCTGGCCACGGCCCTGGGCGGCGGGCTGATTTACCTGGGGTTGTACTGGATTGTGCGGCGTGCGGCGATTCTGCTGGCGCAACAGCAAAAGCAGTTGATCACCAACGAAACCTTTGTCGCCCTGGGCGAGATGTCGTCGGCGGTCGCCCACAGTTTGCGCAACCCGCTGGCGACCATTCGCTCAAGCGCCGAATTGGCCCTGGAGTTCGACAGTGGGCCTGCGCACAAGAACATCAATGACATCATCGGTCAGGTCGACCGGATGTCGAAGTGGGTGCGCGAGTTGCTGCAATCCTTGCGACCGTTGAGTGACGAGGCCGAGCCGGTGAACCTGGTGGCCACGCTGCATGATGCGCTCGGCGCTTATGAACAGCAGATCGCCAAGGCCCGGATCAATGTCGTGTTCGAGCCCAAGGACACGCCGATGGTGCTGAGCCAACCGATGCAGTTGACGCAGATCCTCAACAGTTTGCTGGCCAATGCCCTGGAAGCCATGGACGAGGGCGGTACGCTGACCATCACCCTGGAGCCGACCGACTCCCGGCGCGTTTGTGTGGTGATCAGCGATACCGGTAAAGGCATGAATGAAGAACAGCGCGCCATGGCCTTCCGACCGTTCTTCACCACCAAGCGCGGCGGGCTTGGCGTCGGGCTGGTGTTGGTCAAGCGCATCATGGAGCGTTTTGGCGGGGCTGTGGCGCTGGACAGTCGCGAAGGCGAGGGTACGCGTGTCCGTCTGTCGTTCAAGTTGATTCCCTGACAATGGGGGCGAACTTTCCCCGCTAGCGGGTGCCATTCCCCAGTCGTTTTTCAAGTCATGGCGAAATGATGTTGGTAAGCCATTGTTTCATTGAGTATTAATCCTTTTGAATAACGCTGTTACAAATTTGGCGAGCTATTTGCAAAACCCCCATCACCCCCTTCACGCATACGAGGCGGCTGGTGATGGACAGAAAAGCGCGGTATCCCTTCAAGTGGTTCGGCCTGTTGACGCCGTTGAGCGTCCTTCTCTCGATGACACTCAGCACAGGGACGCTGCGCGCAGGACCTATAGACGACGAGCGACAGCCCGAGCCGTCTGACCCTTCTGCTTACTACGATGAACCGGTAGACAAGGCTGCGGCGTTGAACGCCATTTTGACCATGCCTGATGCCAACGAAGACTCCTTCGATTTGCCTGACGGGGTCAAAGGCACACGCGATTCCACACGGGTGGAAAACGTTCTGCCGCCCACGGTGCAGACCAGTTTCAACTACCCCACCAATGGCAAGCCGAGCCCGTTGTTTGGTGCTCAACCGTTCACGCAGCAACTGGTGCTGTTCGAGGAGTTCGGTCCGGAAAAACTCGACCCCACCACGCCTGTGGCGCTCTTGCCGTTTCCACCGGCAGCCGTCGGCCCGCTGCCCCAGCAGGACCCCACCAGTGCGGCCCGCAGTGCGCCACCCAATGCCGCGCTCGATGCGTTCATGCGTCAGCCGGGACTGACGCCGTTCCCCAGTCAGTACGCCAACGTGGTGGACCGCAACCCGTGGCAGGCGCAGATCGAATATTTCCTCAACCGCCACATCGGTTCGTCGGCTGAAGGCCGGCCACCAGGAAAGGGCTGGTCGCATCAACGCTGGAACGAGTTCTACCCGCAGACGGCCTACAAGACCGTGCAGACCGGTGCGCGGGTCAACAGCGGCTGGCGTGACAGTCATCAGATGCACGGCTATGCCGTCGGCGAGTTCGGCCCCGGTGGCCTCTACCACAACGTCGCCGGTGTACCGATAACGAATGGCACCTCCAAGGGCGTCGATGCGCGTTTTCACCCGAACATGCCGGTGCAGAACCACAACTCGCTCTGGACCTTCGACGGTACCTTTCCACCAAAATTATTGATGGTGAGGTACGGCCAACCGGTGCTGATGCGCCATTACAACGGCCTGCCCATCGACCCGTCGGCAAACATGGGGTTTGGCCTGCACACCATCAGCACCCACGAACACAACGGTCACGCGCCGGCGGAAAGCGACGGCTATGCCAACGCGTTTTTCTTCCCGGGTCAGTATTACGACTATCGCTGGCCGATCCAGTTGGCAGGCTATGACAGCATCAACACCGACGCCCATGACCCACGCGCGGCATTCCCCTGCGCACCGGGTGAAACCCTGTGGACCAACGACGTCAATCCCAGCCGCAAGACCTGCGAGAACGGCACGATCAAGATCCGTGGCGACTGGCGCGAAACCATGAGCACCCACTGGTTCCACGACCACATGCTCGATTTCACCGCGCAGAACGTCTACAAGGGCAACGCGGCGATGATGAACTACTACAGCGCCCTGGATCGCGGCAACGAATCGGTGAAGGACGGCGTCAACCTGCGATTCCCCAGCGGCAGCGCCTTGCCTTGGGGTAACCGCGACTACGACGTCAACCTGGTGTTCGCCGACAAGGCCTGGGATCAGAACGGTCAGTTGTGGTTCAACCCGTTCAACACCGACGGCTTCATCGGGGACCAGGTGCTGGTCAACTGGCAATGGAAACCGAGCCTGGATGTGCGCGCCCGCAGCTATCGCTTCCGCATGCTCAACGGTTCGGTATCGCGTTACTACAAGTTTGCGCTGGTGCGTGAAATCAAGGGCACCAGCGGTGAGTTCCAGGGGCCCAAGGGCTCAGGTGTGTCCTATGCCCGCGTGCCGTTCCACATGATTGCCAACGACGGCAACATCATGGAACACAGCGTGCCTTTCGACGGCACCATGGACCTCGACGCCGACGGCGATAAACAGAACCACAACGCAATCCTGCCCACCCAGGGCATTGCCGAGCGCTTCGACATCATCGTCAACTTCGCGAAAAACGGCATCAAGCCAGGGGACAAGATTTTCTTCGTCAACCTGCTGGTGCACGACGATGGCAAAGGACCGAAGGAACCGGTCTCCCTGGCCGACGTGCTCTCCGAGAAATACCTGGCGGTGATCAAGCAAACCAGCAAGGGACCGCAGTGGGACAGGGGCGACCCGGCGGTGGGCAAGGTGTTGCAGCTCAACGTCAAGCCCTACACCGGTCAGGACCTGGCCATGGACCCGGCGCTGTACGAGCCGGCCAAACCGGGCAAGGCTGAAGGCCTGGTGATGATCCCGCTGAAGATCCACCGCGACAACGCTGCCGACAAGGCGCTGCTGGCCAAGGCCCGTCACCGCACCTTTGTCTTCGGTCGCTCCGACGGCACCGACGAGGCACCCTGGACAGTCAAGACCGATGGCGGCTTCGGCTTCCACATGGACCCCCGTCGCTTGAACGCATCGACCCAGTTGGCCAGTGGCCCCACCGATGCCGGGGCCGCCGGTTTCGGCACCCTGGAAGTGTGGAACATCAAGGCCGGTGGTACAGGCTGGAGTCACCCGGTGCATGTGCATTTCGAGGAAGGGGTGATCCTCAGTCGCGGCGGCAAGGCACCACCGGAATGGGAGAAATGGGCACGCAAGGACGTGTACCGCATCGGCTCGGAAAAGGATGGCCTGGACAGCGTGGAAATGGCGATCAACTTCCGCGAATTCGCCGGGACCTACATGGAGCACTGTCACAACACCCAGCATGAGGACAACTCGATGCTGCTGCGTTGGGACATTGAGAAGCCCGGGCAATTCCAGTTGATGCCGACTCCGCTGCCCAGCTGGGACGGTGTGCGCTACGTGAACTCCGCCGCGTTGCCAACCTTCCGCACGGGCGATGGCTTGGGCCCACAAGTGACCGTTAAACCATGAACCGGGAGGGTGTCGACATGAAGTGGCAAACACCACGCTCACGAGACTGGGGCATGCACCTGGTGCTGGTATTGGCGACCTGCGTGCTGGCCAGCCAGTTGCTGGTCGCCGGCCAGTCGCCGTCGACACCCGCGCCCCTGCCGACAGCCGCCGAGACGGCGGTCGCCGATTCCGCCACCCCGTGGGGTGGCGACTATTTCCCCAACACCCTGCTGACCAACCAGGACGGTCGGCAGGTGCGTTTTTTCGATGACCTGATCAAGGGCAAAGTGGTGGTGATCAACTTCATCTTCACCTCCTGCAGCGACTCGTGTCCGCTGGAAACCGCGCGTTTGCGCCAAGTGCAGAAACTGCTCGGCGACCGGGTCGGCAAGGACGTTTTTTTCTATTCCATCAGCATTGATCCCCTGAGCGATACACCCGCCGTGCTCAAGGCTTATGCGCGACGCTTCCAGGTCGGGCCGGGCTGGCAGTTCCTCACCGGGGAATTCGCCGATGTCACCGAGTTGCGGCAAAAACTGGGGTTGTTCATCGAAGGTGTCGATAACGGGCGCAGCAAGGATCACAACCTGAGCCTGATTGTCGGCAACCAGCAAACCGGGCGCTGGATGAAAGCGTCGCCGTTCGAAAATCCGTGGATTCTGGCCGATCAACTGGCCAACACCTTGCAGAACTGGAAGCAACCGAGCATTGAGCAGAGCTACGCCGACGCCCCGCCCATCCGGCCGCCGAGCAATGGCGAAGAACTGTTTCGCACCCGCTGCGCGTCGTGTCACAGCCTTGGCCCGCTGGACGGGCAGGGCATCGGCATGCGCAGCATTGGCCCCGATCTGGTCGGCGTGACCCGCCAACGTGATCCGGCCTGGCTCAACCGCTGGATTCGCGAGCCGGACCGCATGCTCGCGGAAAAAGACCCCATCGCCATGGAGCTGTTCGAGCGCTTCGACAATATACCGATGCCCAACCTGCGCATGGACGAGCATTCGGCGCAGTCCATCATCGACTTCCTCCAGGAAGAAACCGACCGTCAGCATCCGGTCGCGACGTCGTTGGCTACCCGTGCAGAGGAGCCGGAACATCGTCACGCCATCGCGCTGCCCGGCAAGGCACCCGATAAGACCCTGGCGCAATAGTGGCGAAATACTTTCATTGGGCAGCCTGTCCCGATCAATGCCACCTACACTGATTCGGAACATGGCTAAGAAGGCTTGTTTCCGTATCCAGGACGGTTCCATGCAGATACTAGAACAACAAAAAACACCTGCGCCTGATACGCCGGCCGCAGCAGGCAAGGGCTGGCGTCCGGCCTTCAATCTGGTGCGCTGGTTTTCCCTGGCCAGCTTTTTCATCATTGCTGCCGTGGCCCTGGGGCTGGGTTATGTCTCCACGCGCTTCGTGGTCGAAGAGAGCATCGAGCGCGATTCGATGCTCACCGCCCAATTCATTCAGGCCATTGGTGACGCAGAAATCCGCCATGCCGGGATCACCACGACCAGGACCATGGGCGAAATGCTCGACCCGCGGCTGGACAACGCTTACCCCGACGTCAATCCCGGTTCTCGTGCCGCTGCCCGCATAGAGTTTCTCGACCATGTCGAGCACCTGCCGGACTGCCTGTTGGCGGTGGTGTATGCACTGGATCGCACCGTGGTCTGGTCGACCAACCCGGAAATGATCGGCATGCGCGTCGAAGGCGACGAGGAGCTGGACGAGTCCTTCGAAATGAAGGAGACGGTGTCCACCAGCTACCACGAAATCGATGAGGAGCGTCCCGAGCAAAAACTGCTGCGCGAACCCGAGTATTTGTTCGTCGAGAACTACATCCCGATGTTCAACGCCGACAAAAGCAAAGTGATTGCCATGGTGGAAATCTACAAGGAGCCGGTCGATCTGGTGGCGCGCATCCAGCGTGGATTCAAGGCGATCTGGCTGGCGACCCTGCTCGGTGGCGCGGCCATTTACCTGGGGTTGTTCTGGATCGTGCGGCGGGCGGCCATGCTGCTGCAGAGTCAGCAGAAACAACTGATCGCCAACGAGACGTTTGTCGCCCTGGGGGAAATGTCCTCGGCGGTCGCCCACAGTTTGCGTAACCCGCTGGCGAACATCCGCTCCAGCGCCGAACTGGCCCAGGAAATCGCCAGCCAGACCGCGCAGAAAAACATCGGCGACATCATCAGCCAGGTCGATCGCATGTCACGCTGGGTCCGCGAATTGCTGGTGTCGTTGCGCCCGGTGAATGACGACGATGAAAACGTCGATCTGGTGCTGGCTGTCGACGACGCCCTGAGCGCCTTCGACCCCTTGATCAAGCGCTCGAATGTCGAAGTGCGCTTCACGCCCAAGAGTGTTCCACCGGTCGTCAGCCAACAGGTGCTGCTGACGCAAATTCTCAATAGCCTGTTCGCCAATGCCCTGGAAGCCATGCCCAAGGGCGGCGTGTTGAGCATCGATGTCGAATCGACGTCGCCCGAGCAGGTGAGTCTGATGATCAATGACACCGGCAAGGGCATGACCCGGCAACAACAACAGTTGGTCTTCAAGCCGTTTTTCACGACCAAACAAGGGGGGCTTGGCGTTGGCCTTGCCCTGGTCAAAAGAATCATGGAGCGCTTTGAAGGCTCGGTCGAACTGACCAGCCAGGAGCAGGAAGGAACCCGCGTCCGTCTCAATTTTAAAGTGGCAACGGGAGGGGAATATGGAGCACAGCATATTGCTGGTCGAGGATGATGAACTGCTCGCCGAGAATATTCAGACCTACCTGGAGCGCAAGGACTTCGAGGTGACCGTCTGCCACTCGGCGGAAGACGCGCTGGAGCAACTGGGGACCTTCGTTCCCGACGTCGTGCTGACCGACAACTCCTTGCCGGGCATGAGCGGTCATGACCTGATCCAGAGATTGCGCATCAGCGCGCCGGATCTGAAAGTGATCATGATGACGGGCTACGGCAATGTCGAAGACGCCGTGGTGGCGATGAAAGAAGGCGCATTCCATTACGTGACAAAACCGGTGGCCTTGCCAGAGCTCAAGCTGTTGCTGGACAAGGCCCTGGCCACCGATCGGATGGAGCGCACGCTGTCGTTCTACCAGGAGCGCGAAGCGCAGAAATCCGGGGTGCAGGCGCTGATCGGTGAGTCGGCACCGATGGCTTACCTCAAGGGCACCATCAGCCAGTTGCTCGACGCCGAACGCCGCATGGCCAACTCCGATCTGCCACCGGTACTGGTGGAAGGCGAAACCGGGACCGGCAAGGAACTGGTGGCCCGGGCCCTGCATTTCGACGGTCCACGTGCCAAAGGGCCGTTCATCGAATTCAACTGCGCCTCGATTCCGTCCAACCTGGTGGAGTCGGAGTTGTTCGGCCACGAGAAGGGCGCGTTCACCGACGCCAAGGACCGTCGCCTCGGTCTGGTCGAAGCGGCCGATGGCGGCACGCTGTTTCTCGATGAGATCGGTGAAATGGACCTGCTGCTGCAGGCCAAGCTGCTGAAGCTGCTGGAGGACCGGACGATTCGCCGGGTCGGTTCGGTCAAGGAGCGCAAAGTCGATCTGCGGGTGATCAGCGCCACCAACTGCAACCTTGAACAAATGGTCCAGCAGGGCAAGTTCCGCCGCGACCTGTTTTTCCGTCTGCGCATCATCTCGATCAAGGTGCCGCGCCTGTACGCCAGGGGGGAAGACATTCTGTTGCTGGCCCGGCACTTTCTGGCGACTCATGGCAAACGCTATGGCAAGCCACACCTGCATTTCAGTGACCAGGCCGAAGAATTGATGCTCAATTACAGCTGGCCCGGCAACGTGCGCGAGTTGCGCAACATGCTCGAGCAAACCGTGTTGCTGGCCCAGAGCGACACCATCGCCGCCCATCAGCTGAATGTCTGCCTGAGCCTGGTGGATGAGCCGCCGATGTTTCAGCACGAGCCGCCACCCAGCGAGCCACGTCCGTCCTATAACGGCACCGAGTCGATGAACCTGCCGGAAGTGGAGCGCGACATGGTGCGCAAAATGCTCGACAAGACCGACTGGAACGTCACCAAGTCCGCGCGCCTGTTGGGCCTGAGCCGCGACATGCTGCGTTACCGGATCGAAAAACTCGGCCTCGCTCGCCCGGACAAGCGCCAGTGGTAGAGAGCAGCTTCAAGCGGGAGCGGCCCGTTACAGGGCCGGGTCCGGTGCGCTGCGACAGGACTGCATGCACGAGGGGTCGAGGACTTCCTGGTTGACGTAGACACCGCGTTCCGGATCGTAGGAGCGGATGAACACGCGAACGGTGGTGTCCGCCACCGTCGGCAGGCGTGAGTCGGAGAACACGTGCTCGCTGGAAACCGGGATGAAGTCGCCGGGCGCCGTCGGGATGTACGACCCTGGCGGCACGGTGTTGATGGACGGTGGCGAGGGGTGGGCGAAGGGCTGGTCTGACCCGTAATAATGGAATTCGGTATTGGCCTGGTCGGTTTGCATCAGGCTGTCATCCGCCTGTACACAAGTGGCGACAGTCAGGCAGAGGGCAAACAACAGCGTCTGTTCGGTTTTGTTCATGGCAACACCTGCGAAATCGGTTTTCGCGCATTTCCCCAAGGTCATTAACTATAGCGCTCCCGTGGCCAGGCGTCGGTGCGGCCTGGTTTACAAGATCACAACAAAGCCCGGATGGGGCGAATGCCAGGCATGAACTAGAATCGGCGCGGTCAATCAAGACCCGATTCTGGAGTGCGCAATGGAAATGCCGACAAAAGATAAAGCCATCGCCAGCAACCGCGATGCCTGGAATGACTCCGCCCGACACCACAAGGACAGCGCCGAATGGCAGGCGCTGCTGAGCGCGGTGACTCATGCCGATTTCTCTTGCCTGGATGACACCCTGACCGGGTTGCTGACGCAGATCGGGGTCGACGGCAAGGAGGTGGTGCAACTGGGTTGCAACAACGGTCGCGAAAGCCTGTCGCTGTATGCCCTGGGTGCCAGGCATGTGGTGGGTGTCGATCAGTCGGCGGCGTTTCTCGATCAGGCGCGGGAACTGGCGTCGCGCTCACCCCGTGATCCCGAATTCATCGAGGCGGACATTCACCACTTGCCGCTTCAATTGCAGGGTCGCTTCGACCTGGCGCTGATCACCATCGGCGTATTGAACTGGATGCCGGACATCGGCGAGTTCCTCCGCCACGTGGCACAGACGCTGAAGCCGGGCGGCGCGCTGGTGGTGTACGAAACCCACCCGTTCCTGGAAATGTTCGACCCCGAGGCCGCCGAGCCTTTCGGCCTGTCCAGCTCGTACTTTCGCGCCGAACCCTTTGTCCAGCATCAACCGATCGTTTACGAAGGCAAAGTCGAGCAACCGGCCGCCGCGTCCTACTGGTTCGTCCACACCCTGGGCGCCATCTTCACCGGGGCCATCGCGGCCGGATTGCAGATCAGCCACTTCAAGGAGTACCCGCATTCCAATCGCGAGGAAGTCTATGACCGCTACCAGCAGCAAGCGGCGCAGTTGCCGTTGTGTTTTACCTTGGTGGCGGTGAAGTAAGCGATCAGGCGAGGGGCATCCAATCAGAAACCTTAGTGATTGATGACATGGCCAGGTTGTGCGCAAAGATCGATGCCAAGGGCATGTATGACTTTCAATACCGTGTCGAATCGCGGTTTCGCTCCTGGGGCGAAAGCCTTGTACAGGCTTTCGCGACCCATGCCTGAATCCTTGGCTATCTGGGTCATCCCACGGGCCTTTATCACGTAGCCGACAGCGCGAAGAAACTCCTCGTTGTCACCGTCTGCCAGTACTTGGGAGAGGTACTCGCTGATAGCTTCTTCACTGTCGAGCAGTGTTGCCATGTCGAAAGTCGTCAAAGTCTGGCTCAAGGTTAAACCTCCTTTGCCAATTTTTTTGCACGTTTGATATCAGTGCTTTGTGAGGATTTATCGCCACCGGCCAGCAGGACGATGACGACACCGTTTCGCATCGTGAAATAAATTCGATATCCCGCGCCTATGTCCACGCGCATTTCGGAAACGCCGTCACCTACTGGCTTGATATCGCCAAGGTTGCCCGCACAAGCGCGCTCAATGCGACGAGCTATGGCAATCCTGGCTCGCAAATCGCGAACCGAAGCGTGCCATTGAACAAATACGCTGGTTTGCTGAACAAGATAATTCATTACTCGACTGTATCCAAGTGGATACGGTTGAGCAGTCAGACATTTCCTTGCGTACTCGTGTTTTTTCCCAAGGGTGTGTAGGGCGATGTGGTTCCGGACATCCTGTTGCAAAAGTTGTAAAGGCTTACTCTACCGACTCCGCAGGGGTATCCATGGCAATGCTCACCACGCCATAGGCCACTCTCGGCACCCCAGGCAGTCGCTGCTCCAGCAGGGCGCTCAACGACTCGCCCTGATCCAGACAAGCATCGCCAAAGTCGGCACCCAGTTGACTGGGGTGGGCGACGATTTCCAGTAGACCGTCGTTCGGTGGGGGGGCGTTGCGCAGGTCCTGCGGGGTGCCCACGTAGTCGGCGGTGGCGCCGGCCAGGCGGCTCAAGCGGTGATTGAGCAGGTGCTTGAACACACGTTTCGGCAGGCTTTGCGTGTGTCCCAGGTTACGCGCCAGGCGCAGGGGAACGCCTTGGTCGGCGGCGAAACGCGCGACGATTTCGCCGATGGGCCAGATGGTGTGCACGTTCTGGTGGGAGTCCAGATGACTGGGCCTGACACCGTGGTCCAGGCAGCGTTGCCATTGCGCCTCGAGTTCTTCGTGTACGGCGCGGCGATCCTGATGGCCGAGCCAGAGACGGGTGCGGGACAGGTTGAGGTCGAACAGGCCGGCGCTGTCGCAGAAGGTCCGGCGCGTCAGAATGCGTCGGCTCAACGGGCGGCCGGCGGTGAGGTTGAAGTGCAGGCCGACGCGTCCTTCCAGCAACGGATGCCGGGCCAGTGAACACGCTGCTTCAAAGGCCGGCATATTGGCCATGGCGGTGGTGGAACTGATGACTCCAGCCTGGAAGGCTCCCAGGATCACCGCGTTGTCGCAGGCACTGAGACCGAAATCGTCAGCGTTGACTATGACTCGGTGCGGCATGTTCGTCCTCCATGGAAGGTCGGTGGATTCCAAGACTCGGAAATCAATCCAAGGGGTATAGACCAGCCTCCAACATCCATCACCGCCAACTGTCAGATGGGTATTTTCCGGCTTCGCGGCCAATTGCCATCAAGCGCTTGCCCCTGCTGGATTTGCTTCGCACAGGAAGGGCTGCGAAGGCGCTGTGCAAATCGATAAACGGTCGTCAGTCTTTGAATTCGCCGCAGACCGGGCGCGGCCGCCGTCGTCGACGGACAAAAAACATTCAGTCCCGCTATCCTTGGCCCACGCTCATCCAACAGGTTCTTCCATGCTTGAAGTCCGCGGTGTCTTCAAAAGCTACGCCACTCCCCAAGGGCCATTGCCGGTGTTGCAAGGGGTCGACCTGACCCTGAAACCCGGTAGCAGCCTGGCACTGATGGGCGAGTCGGGCAGTGGCAAGAGCACCTTGCTGCACTTGATCGCCGGTCTGGACAAGGTGGATCGCGGCAGTATCCGCAGTGGCGACCATCGCCTGGAACAAATGAACGAAAGCCAACTGGCGAACTGGCGGCGTACAGAGATCGGTTTGGTGTTCCAGCAGTTCAACCTGATCGGCAGCTTGCGGGTGGAGGACAATCTGGCGTTTCAGGCGCGGCTGGCGGGGCGGCATGATCCGCGTTGGCAGGCGCATCTGGTGCAGCGCCTGGGGTTGAGCGAGTTGCTGCGGCGCTATCCGGAACAGTTGTCCGGAGGGCAGCAGCAACGGGTGGCGCTGGGGCGTGCCCTGGCGTCGCGGCCACCGTTGCTGTTGGCCGACGAGCCCACCGGCAGCCTCGATGAAGCCACCAGCGATGACGTGCTCAAGCTGTTGCTGGCATTGCTCGATGACAGTCCGACGACCCTGTTGATGGTCACCCACAGTCCCCACGTCGCGGCGCGCCTGGCCGAAAAAGTGGTGCTGCACGGCGGGCGTCTGGCCGGCGTGGGCGCGCGCTGAGATGCGTATCTTCGCCCAGACCCTGCACGCGTTGCTGAGCCATTGGCGGCTGCATCCGGTGCAGTTTTTCAGTGTACTGACCGGTTTGTGGCTGGCCACCAGTCTGCTGACCGGCGTGCAAGCGTTGAACAGCCAGGCGCGGGACAGCTATGCCCGCGCCAGTCAGTTGATCGGTGGTGAACCCCAGGCCAGTCTCAGTGCGCCGGGGGGCGGGACGTTTTCCCAGCAGTTGTTCGTCGACTTGCGTCGCGCGGGCTGGCCGGTGTCGCCGGTGTTGCAGGGTCGGCTGACACTTCAGGGGCATGAGGAGCAGCGGCTGCAACTGATGGGCATCGAGCCGGTGTCACTGCCGGCCGGTGCGGCGGTGGCCGGGCAGGCCCTGGCCATCGAACAGGTGGTCGGCTTTTTCACGGCGCCGGGCAGCACCTGGATTTCGCCGCAGACGCTAAAGGCCCTGGGGCTGAGCGAAGGGGCGCGCCCGCTCGCGGCAAATGGTCAGGTGCTACCGCCATTGCACGCGCAAAGCGACATGGCCCCCGGGGTGTTGCTGGTGGACATCGGTTTCGCCCAGCCGATTCTCGGATTGCCGGATCAGTTGTCGCGTCTGCTGCTGCCCAAGGGCTTCACCGCGACGCTACCGGATGCGCTCCAGGGGCAACTTCAGCTCAAGACCGCTGGCGAAGAAAACAATCTGGCGCGCCTGACCGAAAGCTTTCACCTGAACCTCGATGCCTTGGGCTTTTTGTCGTTCGTGGTCGGCCTGTTCATCGTTCACGCCGCCATCGGACTGGCGCTGGAGCAGCGTCGAGGTTTGCTCAGAACCCTGCGTGCCTGCGGGGTGAGTGCGCGGATGCTGATCGCCTGCCTCGGCGTCGAATTGGGTGGGCTGGCGCTGATGGGCGGAATGGCCGGCGTGGTGAGCGGCTATTTACTGGCCAGCGTATTGCTCCCGGACGTCGCCGCCAGCCTGCGCGGGTTGTATGGCGCCGAAGTGGCGGGGCAGTTGAGCCTGAGTCCGCTGTGGTGGTTCAGTGGAATCGGCCTCAGCTTGCTCGGTGCCTTGCTGGCCGGTGCCAACAGTTTGTGGCGGGCGGCGCGTTTGCCGTTGCTGGCGCTGGCCAATCCGCAGGCCTGGCATCAGGCCCATGCGCGCTGGCTGCGGCGCCAGGGCTGGGTGGCGGCGGTGGCCTTGGTTGTCGCATTACTGGCGTTGCTGCGCGGTGACAGCCTGGCCAGCGGTTTCGTGCTGATGGCGACGCTGCTGCTGGGGGCCGCGCTGGCCTTGCCGGTGGTACTCAATACGCTGCTCAATGGCCTGCCGGGGAGCCGCCGAACGGTGCTGGGCCAATGGTTTCTCGCCGATTGTCGCCAGCAACTGCCCGCCCTGAGCCTGGCGCTGATGGCATTGCTCCTGGCACTGGCGGCGAACATCGGTGCCGGCAGCATGACCGCCGGTTTTCGCCAGACCTTCAGCGACTGGCTCGAACAACGCCTGACCGCCGAGTTGTACCTCAGCCCACTGAACCCGGCCCAGGCCCGTGACCTGCAAACCTGGCTCAAACAACAGCCGCAGCTCACGGCGGTGCTGCCGAACTGGCAGGTCTCGATCCAGTTGCAAGGCTGGCCGGCGGATGTCGTTGGCGTGATCGATCACCCGACCTATCGCCAGCACTGGCCGCTGCTGGAAGCCCTGGGCGACAACCCCTGGGATCGCCTGGCCAAGGACGACGCGCTGATGCTCAGCGAGCAACTGGCCCGGCGTTTGAAAGTGCGACTGGGCGATCACCTGACGATTCCCACGCCCACGGGCCCGTGGTCACCGCGCATCGTCGGGATCTACGCTGACTACGGCAATCCGAAGGGCCACGTGCTGGTTAACGTCAACCACCTGCTGCGCGGCTGGCCGCAATTGACGCCGAACCGTTTCAACCTGCGCATCGAACCGGCGTCGATTGCGCCGTTCGTCTCAGCGTTGCAAGCGCGTTTCGCGCTGGATGACAGCCGCATCGTCGATCAGTCCCGGCTCAAGGGCTGGTCCACGCAAGTGTTCGAACGCACCTTTGCCGCCACCGCCGCGCTCAATAGCCTGACGCTGTGCGTAGCGGGTGTGGCGCTGTTCATCAGCCTGTTGACCCAAAGCCAAAGCCGCCTCGGACAACTGGCGCCACTGTGGGCGCTGGGCGTGACGCGCCGGCAACTGATGCTGCTCAACCTAGGGCAAACCTGGTTGCTGGCCCTGCTGACGCTGGTGCTGGCGTTGCCGCTGGGCATTGCCCTGGCCTGGTGCCTGGACGCGGTGATCAACGTCCAGGCCTTCGGTTGGCGCCTGCCGTTGCGGGTGTTTCCGCTGCAATGGCTGCAGCTGATGGGGCTGGCGTTGCTGGCAACGTTGTTGGCCTCGGCATGGCCGCTGTATTCGCTGTACCGCACGCAACCGGCTGACCTGCTGAGGACTTTTGCCCATGAGGATTAGGCTGGGCGTATGGCTGATCGCCGCCTTGCTTGGCGGTTGCGATCAGTCGGTGCCGGCAGGCAAAGGCTTTGCCGGCCTCGGCAATCAAGCGGCCGCCTTCACCCCGGTGGTGCCGGGTCGCGAGTTCGGTTTTCCGGCGGATCATGGCCCCCACGATGGTTTTCGCATTGAGTGGTGGTACGTCACCGCCAACCTCAAGGACGAGCAGGGCCGTGAGTTCGGCGTGCAATGGACGCTGTTTCGCAGTGCCCTGACAGCCACGCCCGAGCAGGCAGGTTGGGGGAATCAGACGCTGTGGCTCGGCCACGCGGCCGTGACTTCGGCCTCGGTGCATCACGCCGCCGAACGCTATGCCCGTGGCGGCGTGGGGCAGGCCGGAGTGAGCCTGACGCCATTCAATGCGTGGATCGACGACTGGCATTTCAGCAGTCAGGCAACGGGTGCCGATCCACTGACAGCGCTGCAACTCAGCGCCCGCGACAAGGTGTTCGGCTATCAACTGCGGCTGACATCGACAAAGCCATTGGTGCTGCAAGGGGATAAGGGGTTCAGCCAGAAATCCGAACAGGGGCAGGCGTCGTATTACTACAGCCAGCCGTTTTTCCAGGCCAGCGGCAGCCTGGAGATCGATGGCCAGCGCTATCAAGTCAGTGGTCCCGCGTGGCTCGACCGTGAATGGAGCAGTCAGCCCCTGACTGCCAACCAGACCGGGTGGGACTGGTTTTCCCTGCATCTGGACAGCGGCGAACAGGTGATGCTCTATCGCATGCGGCAAAAGGACGGCGCTCCTTACCTGACCGGCACGTGGATTGACGCCCAGGGGCAGACGCAGTTGTTGAAGGCCGGCGACATCCGCCTGACTGCGAAGGACAGCGCCAAGGTGGCCGGGCGTTCGATGCCGGTCAGCTGGTCAATTCAGATTCCCGGCAAGCACCTGGACATCGTCATCAGCGCCCTCAACCCCAACGCCTGGATGAATTTGCGCATTCCGTACTGGGAAGGGCCAGTACGTTTGAGTGGCAGCCATGGCGGACAGGGTTATCTGGAAATGACCGGGTATTGAGTCGGAACACCGAACGCCCCGACGAGGCCCGACCATCCGGCGAATCCACAGCGCAAGAAACCGCGAGCACTCCCTGATCTGCGTCTATGCTCATCGGCACGGTCGGCGCTTGATCGAGGTTGAGCGCCTTTCGCTGCCATTCTTCACAGGGAAAGTACCGCTATGAAACGTCACACACGCAAGCTCTCCACATTGACCCAGGCGATCAGCCTGGCTGCTGTGCTGTCCACTGCCAGCCTCAGCGCTTTCGCTGCGGACATCCCGTTGGCGGAATCCGTGATTTCCGATCATGTCACCACCAAAGTCGTGTCGGTCGACGTCCCCAACCGTCAGGTGGTGCTGGAAGGCCCTGAAGGCAATCAGGTGTCGTTGCAACTCACTGAAAAGGCCAAGAACCTGGACAAGCTGAAGCCCGGTGATCAGGTCAAGGTCGATGTCCTGCACTCGGTCGCGGTCTCTCTCGACACCAGCGTCGACAAAGGCCTGCCTGGCACTTCCGAATACGCAGGCGAAATACGCAATGCACCGGGCTCGGCCAAGCCGGGTGGAGAAGCCTACCGTCAGGTGAAGGTGGAGTTGCAGATCACTGATATCGATCTCAAGCACCATCGTGTCACTTTTAAAAACCCTGCCGGCCAGTCGAAAACGGTCGATGTCCAACGACCTGAAGTTCAGGCCAAACTCAAGGACCTGAAAAAAGGCCAGAGTGTGGTGGTGACGTATACCGATGTATTAAAAGTAACAACTTTGAAATAAATGGATATTTGGTTTGCAGGGTGATTGTTCTTGTATAAGCGTTGTACAAGAACAATCTGCTATTCAGAAATGAGCGGGTGAGTTTGAGTTTGTTTGAATAAATTGTCCGCTGATATTTCAGTAATAGATGTGACTGCAAATTTCATGTTGTAAACGCGGACTTTCCCGGCGACATCAATTAAAATGCGTCTCGTTCGCCCAGCGCAGAGGCTCTTTACCAGTGCAAGGATTGCCGAGGCCAATGCACTGGGCGAACTCTTTGATCAACAGTCAGTTCTGCCTGTTTTCTTCATGTTCTCCCCAAGAAATAAATCGATCGCCCGCGCAACTCGGTATTGATTGCGCTTGTGCCGACTTTCCCGATTGGCAATGAACGCCATTCATCGAACGCTGAAGTTCCGGATATTTCATCAAGTCCAGGCCATGTTGCGGTCGCTGAAAAGCAGCGCTTGCAGCTGTTTGAAGCGCGACTTGTTTTGAGTTCAATGTGGCTATCGACAGGCGATTTCGCTTGTTACGCAGTATGCTTGGCACCCGGCAAGCCGAACGATCAGCACCGCGCGAAGGTCATACGGCAGGATCGATGCGCAGCCTTGTGCGCATCACGGCTAAAGCCCCCACTGCAGTCCCGAGACGGAGTGAAGACGACATGAAAATCCTGATGGTTTTAACGTCCCACGATCAATTGGGTAACACCGGCAAGAAAACCGGGTTCTGGCTGGAAGAATTCGCCGCCCCGTATTTCGCCTTCAAGGACGCCGGGGTTCAGTTGACCCTGGCCTCGCCCAAGGGCGGCCAGCCACCGCTGGACCCGAAAAGCGATGAGCCGGACGCGCAAACCGAAGCCACCGAGCGCTTTCGCAAGGACTCCGCAGCACAGTCGGCGTTGGCGTCGACGGTCGTGCTCAGTTCGGTGAAGGCCGACGATTACGACGCAATCTTCTACCCCGGCGGCCATGGGCCGTTGTGGGACCTGGCTGAAGACAAACATTCGATCGCCCTGATCGAAGCGTTTTACAAGGCAGGCAAACCGGTCGCGGCGGTGTGCCATGCGCCGGGCGTTTTGCGTCATGCCAAGGGCGCCGATGGTCAGCCACTGGTCAAGGGCAAGAAGGTAACGGGATTTACCAACAGCGAAGAAGAAGCGGTGCAATTGACCCACGTCGTGCCGTTTCTGGTGGAGGACGAACTCAAGGCCAAGGGCGGAATTTATTCCAAGGGGCCTGACTGGGCGAGCTATGTGCTGACCGATGGTCTGTTGCTGACCGGTCAGAATCCGGCGTCGTCGCAAGCGGCTGCCGAAGCCTTGTTGGCGAAACTGAAGTAGATACTGCTTTTGTCGGAGCACGGCTTGCCAGTGATGGCGCAGGCGAAATCGCTATCGCTGGCAAGCCAGGCTCCCACAGTTCCGTGTGTTAGAGAGTGCTCAATTCGGCGAAACACTGCTCGATCGAGCGCCGCTGTGTTTCGGCATACAACCCCAGTTCATCAATCGTCGGACGGCCCAGGGCCTGCTCGAACGCTTGCTGGTTGGAATGCACGCCGTAGTGGGTTTGTGCCGCATCCCCCAGGTTTGACTGGAATATCCCCGCCGCACTGACCGGCAGAAAATCTTCGTACACCAAGGGTTCGACCCGCAGATAGCCACCGCTGACCAGGTCTTCCAGCGTCAAGGTGTTCAGCGCCTTTGCGGCCAGGCCTTTTTCCGTCACGAAATAGCGAAAGTACGCCAGGTCCTGTTGGCGCATGCCTTCATAGGTGTCGGGAAACTCGCTGAAATGTTGCACCATCAGCGCGTTGTAGCGTGCAGCGTTGGCTTCGTTGGGGAAATCCTTGAGCTCATCGCGTGCCGCATTGAGCAAGCGGTCGTACAGCGCCCGTCCTTTAGGGGTGAGGGCCGCGCCGCGTTGTTCGATTTCACCGAAGCGGGCGCTGTGGCTGCCCCGGGCCTCGGCCTGATCGGTGAACGCGATCGGCTCGTCGAGTGCCTTGAAACTGGTCTGGCGCAACAGAATCGGGCACTGGCGGCGGGGCGGGCCTTCGATCACGGCTTTGGGGGTGATGCCGCGCGCCGGCATTTGCGCCTGGACGATATCGATGTCCAGGGTGCGTGGCGTCAGGTGATTGATGTGCGGCCCCTTGAAGGCCACCACATCGGCAATCAGGCGATGCTGGGCGCTGAGCTGGCGATACTGTTCGGCGGTGACGGTAGCGCTGTGATGCCAGCGGAAGGTTTCCAGCGCGTGCACGACGAAATCCCGGGCTTGCGCTTCGGTGAGGCCGCCCTGGGTTTCGGCGCAGTCGATCAGGGTCAGCGCGGTGGGGGTGAAGATCGAGCGCTTGTCGAGCGTCGATTGGGCGAATGCCCGCAGCTCCGGGTCTTCGATCAGTTCCAGGCGCAACAGCGAGGTGAATACCCGGAACGGGCTGACTTGCAGCGCCTCTTCATGCACGGCGCGAAACGCGGTGGAGTGCACCGGTACCCCGGCCGGCGTCAGGTCGTAATAACCCACCGGTTGCATGCCCATGACCGCGAACAGACGGGCGAGGGTTGCCAGTTCTGCCGCCGTGCCGACACGGATCGCGCCATGGCGCTCCAGGTCCAGGCGCTCGATTTCGCCGGTGCTGTTCAACTGCCGGGCCACTTGCGGATCGCTGTCCAGCACATGACGGTTGGTCTGCTCCACCAGTTCCATCAGCGCGCCGTACAGGGGCACCTCTTCGCGGTACATGTCGGACATCGCTTTGGAGAAGCGTTGGCGGATCAGGTCGGGGCTGACGAAGTTCGGATGATTCATGAACACAATTCCTGGCGCGGTGACGTTGAGCAAAAGATCGCAGCCTTCCGCGTCGCCGACAAACGAAGTTTCTGACGAACTTCATTCTGCAAAGGACTGCATCCTCAGTGCAGGCGTTGATCCTGAGGGCTTTCCGAGCGCAGGGATGCCAAAAACTCCCGATACAGGCGTGCCGAACCGGCTGGCGCTTCGACCATGGGCATGTGCCCGATGCCCTCCCAGACTTCCACGCGCAGATTGGCCAGGCCTTTGCTCCAGATGGCCACGCTGCTGACGTCGATCAAGCGATCCTTGCGTCCCCACAACAACAGCGCCGGCGCCGTTATGCCTGGAAGCTTCGGCTCCATCGGTGGGCTGGCGCGAAAGTCGCGGAAGATTTCTTCCAGTTCGTCACGTGCCTGTTCATAGCGATGGGCCATGGCGTCCAGCACCACGCGCGGCACCCAGGGCGGGGAGGCCATGGTCATGCCATAGAAGTATTTGAATTCTTCCCGGGAGTTGATCAGGAACGGGTTGTGGCCCTTGGCCAGGTGCCGTTCCAGGTCACTGGGTTCGGGCGCGGTGACACCCGCCGGGTCGAACAGGGCGACCGAGGCAATGCGGTCCGGATACGTGGCCGCCAACCATGCCGCGATATAGCCGCCCATCGAGTTGCCGATCACATGGACCTTGTCGACCCCACAGACATCGAGCAGCTGGATCATGCGCTTGGCCTGCAGCGGGATGTCATAGCCGCCGCCTTCCTTGAAGCCGGTTTCGCCATGGCCGGCGATGTCGGGGATGATCACCCGGTAGCTGCCGACAAAGTGCCGGGCAAAACGCAGCCAGAGATTTTTGTCGGCACTGAAGCCGTGCAGCATCAAGACGTTGCTGGACGCCTCATAAGGGCCGCCTTGCCAGGTCGAGACGGTCATTTCGGAAATGGGCACGACGATCTTGTGCAACTTGTACAGCTTGGCCTCGGTGGCCACGCTCAAGTCATAAAGCCAGTAGCCGACGGCCGGGTAACTCAACCAGCTCCAGGCTGCAAAGACCGCGATAGCGACAACCAGTAAAAGCATCAGGCGTCTTCCTTCTAACGGTTCAGGACAAGATGTGATCGGCGGGTTTCAGGGCTCGGGTCAAGCGATGGAAGCTGAAACTGAACCCCGGAAACATGGCAATCACATGACCGCTCTTGCTTTGATACCAACTGTGGCAGCCTCCTGACTTCCACACGGTGCGTTCCATTTCTCTATGGATCATTTCAGTGTAGGTACGTTCTGCCTCGGGGCGTACTTCAATGCTGCGCAAACCTCGTGATTCAAGGGTGCGGATGCAGTCGAGGATGTAATTCATCTGCGATTCGATGATAAACAGCGCCGACGTGTGGCCGATGCCGGTGTTCGGACCGGTGACGATAAACAGATTGGGAAAGTCCGGCAGGCTGGTGCCGAGGTAGGCACGGGGGAACTGGGCCCAGACATCTTTCAGGCGAGTGCCATGCTTGCCGGTGACCGGGTAGGAGATCACCCCGTCGGTGGCGTCGTAACCGGTAGACCAGACGATCAGGTCCACATCGATGTGCTGCCCGTCCTGCATGACGATGCCGGTTTCATCGAGGGCGGCAATGCCTTGTTCACGGCTGTGCAACGTCACATTGCTGCGCCCCAGTGCCGGGTACAGCGTGCTCGACAGAATCACCCGTTTGCAGCCGATGGTGTAGTCCGGCGTGAGTTTTCGCCGAAGTTCGGCGTCCGGTACCTGGCGTTTGATAAAGCGCAAGGCCTGGTGCTGGACCATGCGTATCGCGGGTTTCGAGTATTTGAAGGCAATCACCCGGGTTTCGAATTGCCAGTAAATCAGCCAGCGCAGCAACTTGTAGGCTGGTTTCAGCCCGAGCAACCAGCGCTGGAAACGGCCAAACGAGCGGTCAGCCCGAGGCAACACCCAATGCGGCGTACGCTGGAATACGTGCAGGTGCGCGACATCCGGGGCGATCGCCGGAATCACCTGGGCCGCACTGGCGCCACTGCCGACGATGGCCACGCGTTTTTGGCGGTAGTCGTAGGAGTGATCCCAGTTGTTGGTGTGAAAAGTCTTGCCCCGAAAGCGTTCCTGACCCTCGAAGCGTGGCACCACAGGCTGGCTCAGGGGCCCGGTGGCATTGATCAGGAACTGCGCGTAGAAGGTGCCCTTGCCGGCCGTGTGGACCGCCCAGCGTTTGCTTGCGTCGTCCCATTCGACGCGTTCGACATTGGCCTGCAGTTCCACCCGGTCGCGCAGGCCGAAGTGCTCCACGACATAGCGGGTGTAGCGATGCAGTTCGGCCTGTTCGGCGAACATCTGCGTCCAGCGGTAGGGCGCGAAGGACAGCGAGTAAAGGGGCGAGGGCACGTCGACCGCCGCGCCGGGATAGGTGTTCTGGCACCAGGTGCCACCGAAGAAGTCACGCCGCTCGAGCAGGCGAAAGTCGGTGATGCCAGCCTTGAGCAAGTTGACCGCCGCACACTGACCACCAAAGCCGCTACCTATGATCAACACCCGAAAGGTCTGCATGGGCCTCCTCTTTCTCGTTTTCGCGTCAAGCCTGTCTTCATGTATAGCCAAACATTGAGCGTACGCTCGACGGCTATGCCACGGTATTCATCCCGCCCACCGGTGATGGCTATTTGACGTTACCCTGTTAGACTCCGAAAGATACGCGCAACCCTGGAATCATCAGGTACCGCTCTGTGGAGAGGTCCCAATGGGAAAGACGGGAGTGAAAGGACTTTCACTGGCCAGGAGGCTCTACACGTCGCGCATGCTCGGCCTGGTGCTGGGTCTGTTGTGCGTGAGTGTGGCGATGTACCCCCTGAACCCGGCACCCTGGGTCTGGGCACTGATGCTGTTCAACGGTCTGATCTGGCCGCACCTGGCCTATCAATGGGCGCGTCGGGCCAAGGCTCCCTATCATGCCGAACACCGTAACCTGCTGGTTGACGCCTTTCTGGGTGGCTTCTGGGTGGCGGCCATGCAGTTCAATCCGCTGCCCAGCGCGACCACCATTTCCATGATGGCGATGAACAATGTGGCGATCGGCGGCTTGCGTTTTCTGTTGGCGGGCAGCGTCACGCAGATCCTGGGGATCGGCATCGGATGGCTGATTTTCAAACCGCTGTTCATTCCAGAAACCAGTCAGTTACAACTCTACGCCTGCTTGCCCCTGATGTGTTTTTACCCGCTGGCGCTGGGGTGGATCTGCTTTCGCCAGGCCCATACCCTCGGTCGGCAAAAAAGTGAATTACTGGCCCTGAGCCGAACCGACAGCCTGACCGGTCTGCTCAACCACGGCGCCTGGAAGGATCAACTGGAAATCGAGTTTCAGCGTTGCCAGCGCCAGCACCAGGGCGGGGCGATTGCGCTGATCGACATCGATCATTTCAAACACATCAATGACACTTACGGTCACGTCGCGGGCGACATCGTGTTGCGGCAGCTGAGCAAGATGCTCAAGCAGAACCTGCGGGCCACCGATGTGGCCGGGCGTTATGGCGGTGATGAGTTTTGCGTGATTCTTCCGGATTTGCCCTTGAACAACGCGGCGGCGGTCATGGAAGCGCTGCGTGATCGCTTTGCCACGTTGGGTTATGAGCAGAATCCGGCGCTGAAAGTCAGCCTGAGCATCGGCCTGGCTGCGTTCAACCCTGGCCACAGTGACGCGACCTCGTGGCTCGGCGATGCCGACCAGGCATTGTACGAGGCCAAGACGACGGGGCGTAACCGGGTCATTTGCTGCAGCGATGGTCGCTCTCAGTATGAGTTGCTCGATTCGGTTTGATGTTGGTTGAGGCAGCCTGCCTTGCTCCCCGATTCCTTGGAGCTGGCTTGTCGGGGCGCCGCATCGCAGCGAAGGCGGCCTGACAGCCGACCTGTGTGTTGTTGACCGCGTACATATCCGTTGCTGCGGTAACGGCGGCTGACGGTTTCGCCCTTACGGCGAGTCACTTTTTTTACAAGCGCCTAAAAAAAGTAACCAAAAAAACGCTCGCCCCGAGCGTCCGGCCCCTCGCTTAGGCTCGGCGTTCCTTCGCTGCGGTATCCATCCGGGGACACTGCCCTCCGGTCGGCTTCGCTTCGACCTGCATGCAGCGTGTTCGACTGCGTCGAACGGCGCTGCGCGCCACTCCCCGGATGCACACCTCCACTCAGCCTCCCGAAGGGGCGGGTGGATCAAGATCAAGAGCTGCAGGCGAGCTAACGCTCGGCCTGATGAGTGGTGAGGAGCGGGTGGGTGTACGCCGTCGTGCTTTTCTGTGGGAGCTGGCTTGTCGGGACGCCGCATCGCAGCGATGGCGGCCTGACAGCCGACCAATCATTTTCAGATGTACTCAGTCCACTGTAGGAGCGAGCCTGCTCCGGGCGGCGTTCCGACGATAAACGTCCAGGCGACTTGGGTATTCAGACAGCCCGCGTCATCGTTGACGCCCATCGCGAGCAGGCGATGGGGTTTCACGCAGTTAACGTTTGCTCGCCATCATTCTTTTACGTGCATGAACTCTTCCGCCCAACGGATGTATTCCGCTGGTTGCGTATAGGTGTGAGTCAATTCCGTCGCGCTCAGGTCGGCGGCCTGGGTGAAGATCTGTCGTTGCTCGCGCAGGCTGTCGTAGGTGGCCTTGATCGCGGCGAAGTAGGCGCCGTGGCCGTCGATGACGACGCGCACGCCCAGTTCGGCCAGGCGTACGTCATCACGCAACAACGGATTTCCGTAGGTCACGAGCATCAGCGGCACACTCAGGTGCTCGGCGATTTGTTCCAGATGGTCGAAATCCTTCACGCCAACCATGCAGATGCCATCCGCCCCGGCGGCCTGGTATTGCTTGGTGCGGCTGATGATTTCCTGCACCGGAAGAATCCCTGCGTGGGTGCGGGCGATGATTGCCAGTTCCGAGTCACACCGGGCTTCCAGGGCTGCGCGGATCTTGCCGACGCCTTCGGCAACGGTGATCAGGTCCGTGGACTTGCGGCCGAATTGCGCCGGCAGCAAGGTGTCTTCGATGGTCAGGGCGGCGACGCCGGCACGTTCGAGCTCGACGATGGTGCGCATGACATTGAGGGCGTTGCCGTAACCGTGGTCGGCATCGGCGATCACCGGCAGTTGGGCGACGCGGCCGATGCGGGTGGCCTGCTCGGCGAACTCGCTGAGGGTGATCAAGGCGAAGTCTGGGGCACCCAGTACCTGCAGCGACGCGACCGACCCGCCGAGAATACCCACTTCAAACCCCAGGTCCGCCGCGATGCGCGCCGACATCGGATCGAAGACCGACGCCGTGTGGTAGCAAGTGTTGGAAGCGAGTAATTGACGGAAACTGCGGCGCAAATCTTGATGAGAAAGCCTGGACATATGGGTTCCACCAATGGGAATGGAAGGGCTTGAGCAAAAGTGTCAACGCCGAAGACGTAAAAGGCTATCACGGGGGGCGGTCGAGAATGATGACGAATTTGCAGAGGATGCCCAACAGTTGGCGACGCGGTAGCGATTACGCCGCCACCGCCTGCAACTGTTGCGGGAGCAGCGGTACGGCGCGGACCGAGTCACCGGGTTGCAGTTGCAGGCGTTTGACGGTGAGGCGGTCGACGATCAGGCGGTCGCCCACCTGGCGCGCCGGGGTGGCGGTGATGCGGCAGTTTTCCAGGCGACGGTTGTGGATCAGCCACACGGGAGCCTGGTCGTCCGGGGGGGCGATGGTCAGCTCCAGTAACTGGCTGTCGCGCACGCTGCGGATGCTCGAAACGGGGGACTCGATCACCGGGCCGGCGTCGAAGATGTCGATGTAACCCTTGTGGGCAAAACCTTCGGCGGTGAGGATCTTCAGGGCCGGCCCGGCCTTCGCGTGAGGCTTGCCGATCACCGCCTGGGCCTGTTCGGTCAGCAGGCAGGCGTACAGCGGTTGGCGCGGCATCAGTTCCGCGATGAACGCTTTGTTGCCCAGCCACGACAAGTGATCGGCGTGCTTGAAGTCCATTTTGAAGAAGTGGCGACCGACGCTGTCCCAGAAGGGAGAGCAGCCTTTTTCGTCGGCACTGCCGCGCAGTTCGGCGATTATCTTGTCCCCGAACAGGTGCGCAAACTCGGCCACGAACAACAAACGCCCCAGGGACAGCAACCGGCCGTGATGGCTCTGACGTTGGTCGGGCCGCAGGAACAGCGAGCGCAGATCCGATTGACCGGTCATTTCATTGTTCATGAACAAGGTCGGGATGTGGCGCTCGATGCCCAGGTCCGGTGATGAGCTGACCGTCAGCCCGACCCGGTAGCTGTACCAGGGTTCGCGCAGGCCCACGGCCCCGGTCAGGGCGCTGACGCCCACCACTTGCTGGTCGTCGTCTTCGAGGACGAACAGGTAATCGGCGTCGGCGCGCTCGACTTGTTCGGCGAAGGTTCTTTGCGCCCAGCGCAATCGGTGAAGCAGGCGCTCTTCGTTGGCCGGCAGCGACGTCAGTCCGCAACCAGCCTGGCGGACCAGTGCGAGCAAGGCGGGCAGATCCGTCACCTGGACCGGACGAACTATCATGCTGCAACTCCTTGCGCGAGCCTGCACGGGGACGGCCGTAGTGCGCGGTGAGGGACGCGGATCACAAGGCAATCAGCCGGATCGGGCTGCCTTCGCTCACCTTCAGGGCCGCGCACATTTCGGCGTCCAGGGGCAGGGGCTGCCCGGCGCGGTAATCCAGGTCGGCGACGATGGCGCGGTAATTCTCCAGCGAGTCATTGCAAAGCAGATAGCGGCCACGGGCGTCGATGGATGAGCCGGGTTTCACCGTGGCGGTCGCGCTTTGCGCAATGGAACGAATGCCAGCGGTGCGTGCATACAGCGTTGGGCCGCCGTCAAAGAGATCGACATAACTATTGGTTTGGAAACCCTCGCGCTCGAGGATATCGAAGGCCTCCTGGCCATCGGGGTGAACCCGGCCGATGCAGTCTTGCGCGGCCTGGGGCAGCATTGGCACGTAGATCGGGTATTGCGGCATCAGTTCGGCAAGAAACGCTCGACTCTCAAGCCCGCAGAGCCGCTCGGCCTCGACATAGGGCAGGTCGATGAAGTGCTTGCCCAGCGCATCCCAGAACGGCGAATGCCCGTCATCGCGGCTGAAACCAACGATTTCGCTGATGACCCCGTCGGCAAAGCGCGGCGCGTGGGCGGCGATGAACAGCAGTCGCGCCCGTGACAACAGTTCGGAGTACGCCGTGCGCACCAGCGTCGGATCGATATGAAAACCGCGCAGCAAGGTATGGCCGCCGAGGTCGTGGCACAGCGACAGAGCCGGCACGCCATGCTCGATGTTCAGCTCCCGCGAGGCACTGTTGAAGTGACGGTTGCGCAGGCTGTAGAACGGCTCGCTGAAACCCGCCATGGCGAGAATTTCCGAGCAGCCCGCCAGTCGCCGCGTCGTCGAGTCTTCCAGCACGAAGAAGTAATTCTCGGGGCCCGGGCTCTGGACGGTTTGCTCGAACGAGGTGCATGAGTCGAGAATTTTATCGTGCAAGCATTCGCTGTCGTCTGGCAGCGACGTGATGCCCACCAGGCTTTCGCGGGCCAGCCGCTGCAATTGGGGCAGGTCGGTTAACACCACTGGACGCAGGACCAGCATGGATGCACTCCTGTATCAAAGCGTTCGGCGGCTGGCACCGAACCTGACAATCACTGTCGGTTTCCACGGATTGATCGGCGGTTGCCTTGTCGGACGCCGCTCTTTTTCAGGTGCTATTGCGGATTGACCGCGCGCGGTATCAGGTCTGCGTCGTTGCAGAGGCCGGGACTGATCGGGTGGCGCGTGGCTTTGGACGGTGAACTGTCCAGACGGGAGTCAATGATCGGGTCGTTAAATGAGGGCATCCGGGCTCCTGCTGGATGGGGCGATAATCCTTTGAAACCAGTATTTGATTAAGGCGCACTACATGTCTAGTTAATTTTGGTGCGGTTTTCCAACGCCGAAAATTGAGCGAAATGCCTGTACGCCGATGGCGACGGGGATGACGGCCAACCGTGTAGGGCATTGCCTATAAACAGATCGGAGACGGCTTTTGTTGTCAGACGAAATGCCCCTTCGACAACCTTTCTTGCGGCACAATTGCGCGACCACCGGCAAGTCGCCGTCCCTTACTTTCCATCGACAGAGTAATCCTTCGTGCAGGCGACCCGTTTGACCCTGATATGCCACGCTCGAACCGTCGCACAAAAGTTGGCGAGGTTTCCTACGGATGAACCTCTGGAGATGGATTGGCAATCGGTGCGGGGTTCCCGTCGTGCTCAATTCAAAAATGCTCCACGGCTGTTGTGCGGCCCGGAACTGCGGACCCGGCAGACCGCCGAACTGTTCGGCAGCCACGCTGAGGTGGTTGAGGCATTGCGCGATTGCGATGTCGGGCGCTGGAGCGGTCAGCGCATCAATGACCTGCAAAAATCCGAAGCGCAATGGCTGCAGTCCTGGCTCGCCGACCCGGCTTCGGCGCCCCACGGTGGCGAGTCGGTGAGCGAGGTGACTGAACGGGTGGTCGCCTGGCTGACGACATTGCAGTCGATACCGGGGCATGTGGTGGCGGTGACGCATCCGTTTGTCATCCGCGCCGCGCTGACGTACGTGCTGCACGGTTCGGCATTCAATCTGATTGATGTCGAGCCGCTGTCGAGCGTCGAACTCCGGTTCCAGGGTTGCTGGCGATTGCGTTTGGCGGGCGCTGAGCCCGAGGATAGATGCGGATGAAAAAACTCCTGGTCATCGGCATCGGCGCCGGCAACCCCGACTACATCACGATTCAGGCGGTGAAGGCGCTGAACAAGGTCGACGTGTTTTTCCTGATGGACAAGGGCCAGAGCAAGGACACGCTGATCGACCTGCGCCGTGACATCTGCGAACGCTACATCACCGATCGCCATTATCGCTTCGTCGAAGCCCGCAGCCCTGAGCGCGAGCGCGGGGATGTGGACTACAAGACCAGTGTCGATGACCTGAACCTGGCCAGGCAGCGAACCTTCGAGAGGCTGATCAATGAGGAAATGTCCGACGACCAGTGTGGTGGTTTCCTGGTTTGGGGTGACCCGGCGTTGTATGACAGCACCCTGCGCATCTTGCAGGCGATTCTGGCGTCAGGCGCCTGTGCCTTCGAATTCGAGGTGATCCCGGGCATCACCAGCGTTCAGGCGTTGGCGGCGCAGCACAAAGTGACGCTCAATCAAATTGGCGGCTCGATTGAAATCACCACCGGCCGGCGCCTCGCCGCCGGTCAGGTGAGCGATGCCGATAGCCTGGTGGTGATGCTCGATGCCCAGGATGCCTATCATCAGGTGGCGGATCGTGAGACCGATATTTACTGGGGGGCCTACCTGGGGACGCCGGATGAAATCCTGATCAGCGGCAAGCTCAAGGATGTGGCGGATGAGATCGAGCGGGTGCGCAAGGCGGCCCGACTGGCCCATGGCTGGATCATGGACACCTATCTGTTGCGCAAGCCTTGACCCCACGCCCAAACCGCTCCCGATACACCGACGGCGGTACACCGACCACGCTGCGAAACGCCACCCGGAAGCTTTCCACCGAACGATAACCACAGCGCAGGGCAACCTGCTCGGTGTTTTGATCGGTGCTTTCCAACAGTTCGCGGGCGCGGCCCAGGCGCTCATGTTGCAGCCAGGCCTTGGGTGACTGGCCGCTGGCTTCGCTGAAGCGGCGCAGGAAGGTTCGCTCGCTCATGGCCGCTTCGCTGGCCAGGTCACGTACTTCCAGCGGCTCATGCAATCGCTCCCGTGCCCACTGCATGACGCGGGAAAGATCACTGCGCGGCGCAGGACTGACCGGCGTCGGAATGAACTGCGCCTGGCCACCGGTGCGTTGCGGCGACATCACCAGCCGCCGTGCCACCGAATTGGCCACTTGTGTGCCGAAATCCCGAGCCACCAGATGCAGGCACGCGTCGATGCCGGCAGCGCTGCCGGCCGAGGTAATCAACTGGCCTGAATCGACGTACAACACATCGGGGTCCACCAGAATGTTCGGAAAGCGTTGCGCCAGCTCCGTGGTGTAGCGCCAGTGTGTGGTCGCACTGTGACCATCGAGCAACCCGGTGGCGGCCAGCACGAACACCCCGGAACAGATCGACAGCAACCGTGCGCCCCGGGCATGGGCCTGGCGCAGGGCGGCGAGCAGTGCCTCCGGCACCGCTGCCTGGCGATCGCGCCAGCCGGGAATGATGATGGTCCGGGCCTGTTCGAGCAGTTCCAGGCCGCCATCGGCCAGCACCTGGATGCCACCCATGGCGCGCATCGGTCCTTTATCGACAGCGGCGACGCAATGCTCGTACCAAGGGAAATCGAACTCCGGCCGCGCCAGGCCGAAGATCTCGACGGCGATGCCGAACTCGAACGTACAGAGGCCGTCGTAGGCCAGAATGGCGACCGATCCTGGGGTAGGCTGCATTTGGCGGAAAATTCCCGGTTGGTGTCTTGTGCGCCACTTTAGCCGCAAGGGGCAGGCGAATAAAGTGTGTTCACACCCAACGACACTTAGGAGTACTGCCCATGACCAGTCTGGTTCGCGAAATTCCCGCCGCCCCCTCGGCCATTGCCCTGATGCACTTCAGCAATCGCCTGACGTTCGAAACCGATTGCTCCGACGTCCATGGCAGTCAGGCCGCTGGCGAAGTTGATTTCATTCTGTTGGACGTGCGCGGCCCGCTGGCCTTCGAGCGTGGGCATGTACCGGGGGCGATCAATATTCCGCGGCGATTGCTCAGCGCTGAAGGTCTGGCGTTTTACCCGAAAAACACCCTGTTCGTGGTCTATTGCGCCGGCCCTCACTGCAATGGCGCGAACAAGGCGGCGGTGAAACTGGCGGCACTGGGTTATCCGGTCAAAGAGATGATCGGTGGCGTGACCGGGTGGCTGGATGAAGGATTTAAATTGAGCGCCGCGGTGCAACGTCCAGCCACAGCGCCGATTGGATGTGAATGCTGATCAACTGAGGTGAGGGAGCAAGCTCCCTCGCCACAGGTTTAGCGTGTGCCTGACGACGCGTGCCACCACCCATCCAGCGTCGCCTGCAACCACTCGAACACGGTTGCATGGGCGGCGCTGTCTTGCTGACCCCGCGGCAATGGCGATTCATCCGCAAAATGCTCATTCAGGACGGCCACCGATTCGGCGTTCCACTCCGGATGGAACTGCAGGCCCACCCGAGTCGGCCCGGCGCGGTACATCTGCTGTTCGCACTGCATGCTGCTGGCCAGCAGTTGCGCATTCGGTGGCAGGTCGATGGCGTCTTCGTGCCACTCCAGCACCTGCAGCGACTGGCCATCGACAAAGGTCACGGGCGTCCATCCGGTTTCCATTCTGTCCATCCGTCGCACATTCCCGCCCAGACTCAGTGCCAGTAACTGCGCCCCCAGACAAATCGCAAACACCGCTGCGCCTTGATCCAGGCTGGCTCCCAACCACTGACGTTCGGTTTCCAGCCACTCTGGCCCGGCGTTGGCCTCATGAGGCCCACCCAACAGAATCACGGGGGCTGCACTCACGGGCGGCAACTGGCCGAGGTCGGCGCGAAATACATTCAGGGTCAAACCACGGGATTCGGCCCACAGGGCAATAGCGCCGGGACCTTCAGCGGGATGGTGCTGGATCAGATTCAAGGACGGCATCACGCATCTCTTCAGGGGCAGGTGGGCGGCCAATGTGCCGCAAAAAATGCTGGGTCGCCAGCGCGATTCTTCGGTCGGAATACAGCTGAATTCTTGTAGGTTTTTTTCGATTTGGCGGATTGTCTGACAGTCTTTGCACTGCGATGGCGCACGCCCCATCGGCCTTTATTCCTGCGGCCACTTTTATGTAAGTATTTGTCGCTTCAACACAATTTGCCCTCCTGAAGCCACTCTAGACTGCCGGCCACTTCGGTCTTTACCAGCCACAAGCTACCGACCGAACGCTGCCAATAAGAGCCTCCGCACACAGGAGTTATAAATGAAGAAGCTAGTGATGTTCGGTGCCCTGGCACTGTCGATGCTGTCCCTGACCGCCGTGGCCGAAGACGCCAAACCGATCCGTATCGGTATCGAAGCCGGTTACCCGCCGTTCTCGATGAAAACCCCTGACGGCAAACTGACCGGTTTTGACGTGGACATCGGCGACGCCCTGTGCGAGCAGATGAAAGTGAAGTGCACCTGGGTCGAGCAAGAGTTCGACGGCCTGATCCCGGCACTGAAGGTCAAGAAAATCGACGCCATCCTGTCGTCCATGACCATCACCGACGACCGCAAGAAGAACGTCGATTTCACCATCAAGTACTACCACACCCCGGCGCGCTTCGTGATGAAGGAAGGCACCGATGTGAAGGACCCGCTGACCGAACTCAAAGGCAAGAAAGTCGGTGTGCTGCGCGCCAGTACCCACGACCGCTTTGCCACTGAAGTGCTGGTGCCGGCCGGCATCGACCTGGTTCGCTATGGTTCCCAGCAGGAAGCCAACCTGGACATGGTGTCAGGACGCGTTGACGCGCTGCTGGCCGACTCGGTCAACCTGGACGACGGTTTCCTGAAAACCGACGCCGGTAAAGGTTTCGCGTTCGTGGGTCCTGAATACAACGATCCGAAATACTTCGGTGGCGGCGCCGGTATTGCCGTGCGCAAGGGCGATAAGGAGCTGGCGGACAAGTTCAACACCGCTATCACCGAAATCCGCGCCAACGGCAAGTACAAGCAAGTGCAGGACAAGTACTTCAAGTTTGACGTTTACGGCGAGTAATCGAACCGTGCAAAAGGTGGCAACCGTTGACGCGGTTGCCATTTTTTTATGATTTTCAATCAGGCCGCGATTTGTTGTGGGAGCGAGCTTGCTCGCGAAGGCGTTGTGTCAGGCAACATCAATGTTGAATGTGCAGACCTCTTCGCGAGCAAGCTCGCTGCCACAAGGGATCTTGGTGCCGCTGATATCGGAGCGCCCCATGCAACGCATCAACCACTCTCTGCCCTGGAGCCATCTGGGGACCGAACGCACCCTCAGCGTGTTCCGTTATGGCGCGGGCACTCGCAAGGTCTACATCCAGGCCAGCCTGCACGCCGACGAGCTGCCCGGCATGCGTACCGCCTGGGAACTGAAAAAGCGCCTGGCCGAGCTGGAAGACCAGGGTCGGTTGCAGGGTGTGATCGAACTGGTGCCCGTGGCCAACCCCATTGGGCTGGATCAGCATCTGCAAGGCAGCCACATGGGCCGCTTCGAACTGGGCAGTGGCAAGAACTTCAACCGCTCGTTCGTCGAACTCAGCGCACCGGTGGCGCAGTTGATCGGTGATCGCCTGGGCAGCGATGCCGAGGCCAACATCGCGCTGATTCGCCAGACCATGGGCCAGGTGCTCGACAGTCTGCCGAGCCCGGCGTCACAGCTGGAAGCCATGCATCGCCTGTTGCTGCGCCACGCTTGCGACGCGGATATCACCCTCGATCTGCATTGCGACTTCGAAGCGGCGATTCACCTTTACGCCCTGCCGCAACACTGGCCGCAGTGGCGATCCCTGGCCGCTCGCCTGAAGGCCGGCGTCGCCTTGCTGTGCGAAGATTCTGGCGGCAGCTCGTTCGACGAGTCTTGTTCCTCGCCATGGTTGCGTCTGGCCAGGGCGTACCCCGAGGCGGCCATTCCACCGGCCAACCTGGCGACCACTCTGGAGCTGGGCAGCATGGGCGACACCCGCGTCGATCAGGCCCAAGCCAATTGCGAAGCCATTCTCGGCTTCCTCGCCGAACAGGGTTTCATCAAGGGCACCTGGCCAGCGGCCCCGGCGCAATGCTGTGAAGGCATGCCGTTCGAAGGCACCCAATACCTGTTCGCGCCGCATCACGGCGTGGTCAGTTTCCTGCGCGATGCCGGTGAGTGGGTGGAGAAGGGCGATGCGCTGTTTGAAGTGGTCGACCCGTTGAACGACAAGGTCACCACGGTTTGTGCCGGCACTAGCGGCGTGTTGTTCGCCATCGACCGCGGTCGTTACACGCAGCCGGGCACCTGGCAGGCGAAAGTTGCCGGGCGAGATCCGATTCGGGTCGGCAAGCTGATCAACGACTGAGCCGATTCACCTGCAGGCGCTGGCTTGCCGGCGATGGGGTTGCCGAGATCGCCATCGCTGGCAAGCCAACGCCTTCACAGGGGAGTGCGTAGCCGGGAAGAGATGTTAGGCTCTGTCCCGAATCCTGCGCACTGTGAAGGAAGCTCCATGTTGAAATTTCTTGCTCTGCTCACGCTGTTGGCGTCCGCCGCTGTCCACGCTCAAACCCCGCTGCAAACCGATCTGCCGCTCAAGTACCTGGAGCAGGCCAACGTCGATTCCCGCGATCAACCCCTGGTGATTTTCCTCCACGGTTACGGCAGTAACGAGCAGGATCTGTTCGGCATCAAGGATGACTTGCCCGCGCAATACACCTACCTGTCGGTCCGTGCGCCGATGGTGATGGAAGAGGGCAGTTACCAGTGGTTTCGCAAGAAGGGTGAAGGTGCCTACAACGGCGAGACAGATGATCTGAAGACCAGCGCCCAATTGCTGCTGGATTTCGTCGCCCAGGCGGCGAAGAAATATCACACCGAACCGGACAAGGTGTTTCTGGTGGGATTCAGCCAGGGCGCGATCATGTCGTACGAGGTCGCCCTGCGCCACCCCGAAGCGGTGGGCGGGATCGCGGCGTTGAGCGGACGGATTCTGCCGGTGCTCAAATCGGAGCTGCAACCGGATGAAAAACGCCAGTCGCTGGCGATTTTCATCGGGCATGGCACGGCGGATAAACGCCTGCCGTTCAGTGACGGCACCGACGCCGACAGCCTGCTCAAGAGCGCGTCACTCGAACCCGAGTTTCACGCCTACCAAGGGGTTGGCCACAACATCAGCGCCGACGAGGTGCAGGATTTGAGTGCCTGGTTGCAGCGCCTCAATCCTTGATGTTCATTTGCCGCTGACGATCTGCTTGATCAGGGTTTCGTGGGCAGCCATGTCGCCGGGACGGGAAATCACCCGGACCACGGTCATGTGATTGCCGGACGCCGCCATCAACGTCGTATTGAGGGTCTGACCACCGCCCTGGGTGGCGGTGCTGTCGACCTGGCGCAGGCCCAGTCCGGTTTTTTTCAGGGTCAGGCTTTTTTCGCTGAGTTTGTTGTAATCCGGCAGGGCCTTGCGTTGCGCGGCGTCGAAGTCGGCTGCGGTGCCGTCGAGAAACGCGCCATCGTTGTCCTCGACCTTGACCCCTTCCGGCAGGCTGTTTTCAGCGGCGATCACCACGGTCTTGGTGGTTTCGTTGCTGTACATGGTGCCGCTCGCACCGGTGGGGCTGGTCGGCAGCGGGTTGGCGATGAAGCCCTTGGGCAGGGTGAAGGTGAACTTGCCGCCGAGCAGCGAGACTTTCTGAGTCGGTGCCGTCTCTTTGGCAGTGGCCTTGGCGGCCTGCGCATTCAAAGCCCCAAGACTGGCCGCCGCTGCCAGCAACAGAACAACGGCTTTTTTACTCAACAGTGACATTCGGAATCTCCAGGGATGGTCGCGCGATGGGGCGGCGATCATCCCATGGAGGTTATGGCGGGTTCCAGTACGGACTAACGGACGGTCACTGATGCTCAGGGGTATTCTTGCCTGGCGTGTAAAACGCTCAGGATCTCGATTCGATCCGTTAATTGATAAACCACCAGGTAGTTGGGGTGCACAACAATTTCACGGGTACCAGGCACTCGGCCAAATCGATAGAGATAGGGTGTTCAGGTAGGGCTGAAGTAGCGGCCTCGATGGCTTGGGACAGGTCGATCGCTGCTGCCACGTTACGATCGCCAATGTAATTAAGGATTTGCCAGAGTTCGGCCCGCGCTTCAGGCCGCCACTCAACCGGCATCGCGCTTGTTGCGCTTCGATTCGATAAGGGCTCGCATTTCAGCCATCACTTGGTCGTGCGGGATACTTGGGCGTGGATCATCCAGTGAAGCCTGGACCTTCGCGTGGAACCAACGGTCGTAGCTGGCGGCCTGCTCTTCGGTTTCGAATTCTGAAACGATGGGGGAAAGGTCGGCGCTCATGGGGGCCTCCGGAATCAATGCTTGTCAGACTAAGGGGTATGTGGCGAGTTGTCGTTGCTGTCTGGATGAAGTACACCTTGCCCAGGTGCCGGTTGACGACTCCCGCCAGGACAAATCGTAGTTCCCAGGCTTGCGACGGCCAACCCTAAGATGCCGTCGGAGATTTCCTCGTTCGTTCTACGAATCATCCGTTGTAGAGGGGCATGCAGACAGTGCAGGGCGAGGGCAAGCCCCCTCGCCACAAGGTCTGGTGCAGTCAAACCTCCCGGCGCACCGGATAGCTTTTTATCACCTCCAGAAACTCGATCCGACGCTCCCGGGCCAGCAACTCCGGCAGCCGTTGTTCATACGCCTGACGGTAGGGCTTGCTCAGGTGGCGAGTGATGAAGTCCTCCTTGCTGCAATTCCAGGTTTCGTAGAGCACCAGGGTGTTCGGGTCGTCCTGGAGCTGGTGCACCCAGGTGTTGACGAAATCCGGCTCGGCCGACATCTGGTGCACGACGTCCAGCAGGCGTTCCCTGGTTTCGGCGAAACGTTCCGGTTTGGCGGGCAGGTAAACGATAAACGCGACTTGATCACTCATTTCATCACCTTCGAACGTCGGGAGCGGGTTATTGAGCCTGGTTCTGCGGGAACAGGTTACGGCGGGTTTCTTCGTCGAATTCGGCTTTCAGCACCAGTTGCCCTTTCAGGCCATGAGCGCGCTGGGCCGCGGGGCGGGCGCTGATTTCATCGAACAGACGCTTGATGTTCGGGTAGGCGGCCAGGCCGTTTTCGCCAAGGATGTACGGCGCGTAATTGGCCCAGCCCCAGAGCGCCATGTCGGCGATGCTGTAGGTGTCGCCGGCCAGGTACGGGTGATCGGCCAGACGCTGGTCGAGCACGCGGTAGTGACGCTCGACTTCCTTGAGGTAGCGGTTTTTCGCGTAGGGCAGGTCCTCCGGTGCGTGGTGCAGGAAGTGCACGGCCTGGCCCGAGAACGGCGAGAGGCCGGTGGCGATGAACATCAGCCACGACAGCAACTCGGCATTGCCGGCAGCGGTGGTCGGCAGGAAGCGCTGATGTTTCTGTGCAAGGTGCAGCAGGATCGCTTGCGAGTCGAAAACCGTGGCGTCGCCATCGATCAGGGCCGGCACCTTGGCGTTCGGGTTGATCGCCAGGAAAGCCGGCAGGTGTTGTTCGCCCTTGAAGGTATCGACGCCGATCAATTCATAAGGCGTTTGCAGTTCTTCGAGCAGCAGGGCGACTTTCATCGGATTAGGCGAAGGGTGGAAAAAGAATTTCATGGTGTAGGCCTCAGTCAGTCGTGGGTTGTGAACTGAGGTTGATGTTGGGCGAAACCCGTTCGATTGACGTACGGGGTTTTTGCTCTACTCGTACGAAATCATCGAATGTGTCCACCCGATGACCTGAAGCAACTAGCGCTTGATGGCGGTACGTCCAGCGTCCGCCGCCACCGGGTCGACGGGCGGCGCCAGCAAGCGTTTGGTCACCCCCAGCATCGCCACGGACACCGCCACTCCCAGGACGAATGCGTTCATCCCGAGTGCTGGCAATGCCAGCGTCAGGACCAGGCAAAAGGCCGAGAACGAGTACATCCCGGTCGCCGTCGCGCGCAGCAGGGCAGCGGTAAACGCCGGACCACGGGTTTGCTGGGAAAACACTGCCATCACGCTGCCCAGCACCGGGAACACGGCGAGCAGGCCGCTCCAGCGATCACCCACAGTGCTGGCAAGCAAGGTGACCGCGAGGGTCAGCAGGGCGCCAGCGATCATGCGCAGCAGCAGTTTGTCGGACTTGGGTGCCGGGCCTGACAGGATCGGCTGTACCGACGGGAACAGGTGGGGCGCGGCCAACAGTGCCGTTGCGGCGGCGATCACCGACAGTGGCAGCGACGGCGGGATCAACGACAGCAGCACCGCCGCCGTGGCCCACACCAGCAGTGAAGTCGTTAGCGCCAGCGGCCATCCCGTGCGTTGGGCGACCTGCGCATAGGTCACACAGAAGGCGATCATCGCGAACATCGCCGACAGTGCCGCCATGGCCGATTGCGCGGCGAAGGCTTCACCTTGTTCGATGGCGAGGAAAAACAGAATCGGCCCGACCACCACCGGCAATCCCGACAACCAACCGGCCACGCTCGGCCCCCAGCGTTTACCGGCCAGGGAAATGAGCAGCAGGAATCCTGGAATGACCAGCAGTTTGAGCATTAGCACACGCACATCTCCACTTTGTTTCAGGCGGCAACGTTAGCATTGCGAACAGTGGATTGCTCTATAACGGTTGATTTTTTGTATACAACATTTCCCTCCCATACCGCACACTTCTGTAGAGCTGGCTTGCCAGCGAACGCGGCAACGCCATAATCGGAAGCGACATGCTCATCACCGCCAACCCGGCTCCCACAGGGTTTTGCGTATACGCTGAAACGTCTAAGCTGGGCGTCTCCCACCTGTTGATGGACCTTCGCGTGAAATTCAGCTTGCCCAAAGTCGGCACCGCGCCGTTTTGCCCCCCGGAAGTGGCGGGCAGTGTTGCCGTCGACCCCAATGCCTCCTTTTTCAAACGCGTGCTGCGCTTTGCCGGCCCCGGTTTGCTGGTGTCCATCGGCTATATGGACCCCGGCAACTGGGCGACCGCCATCGAGGCCGGCTCGCGGTTTGGCTACAGCTTGCTGTTCGTGGTGCTGTTGGCGAGCCTGGCGGGGATGGTGGTGCAGTGTTTGTGTTCGCGCCTGGGCATCGCCACCGGGCGTGACCTGGCGCAGTTGTCCCGGGAGCGCTACAGCACGCGGACTGCGCGCACGCAGTGGCTGCTGGCGGAAATCTCGATTATCGCCACCGACCTCGCCGAAGTGCTGGGCTGTGCGTTGGCGTTCCATTTGCTGCTCGGTTGTTCGCTGACCTTCGGCATTGCCCTGACCGCGTTCGATACCTTGCTGGTGCTGGCCCTGCAAAACCGGGGCTTTCGTCGTCTGGAAGCGATCATGCTGGTGCTGGTGGCCACCATCGGCGCGTGCTTCTTCGTCGAACTGCTGTTGATCAAGCCTTACTGGCCCGACGTCGCCCGAGGTTTCACGCCTTCACTCTCCGCCATCGGCGAGGCCGCGCCGCTGTATTTGGCCATCGGCATTCTCGGAGCCACGGTGATGCCGCATAACCTCTACCTGCACACGTCGATCGTACAGACGCGGCTGATCGGCAAGGACCTGGCCAGCAAGCAGGACGCCGTGCAGCTGGCGCGAATCGACACCATCGGTTCCCTGGCGCTGGCGCTGTTGGTCAACGCAGCCATCCTGATTCTCGCTGCCGCGGCGTTTCACCAGACCGGGCATACCGATGTCGTGGATATCCAGGACGCCTATCACTTGCTCGATCCTCTGGTGGGCGGGGCGTTGGCCAGCGTGCTGTTCGGCGTTGCACTGCTGGCTTCGGGACAGAGCTCGACCTTCACCGGCACTATTGCCGGCCAGGTGATCATGGAGGGCTTCCTGAACCTGCGGATTCCTTGCTGGCAGCGGCGCTTGATCACCCGCGGCCTGGCACTGATCCCGGCGTTCATAGGCGTGTGGCTGATGGGCGACGGTGCCATCGGCAAGTTACTGGTGCTCAGTCAGGTGGTGCTGAGTCTGCAGTTGCCGTTTGCCTTGTACCCGCTGATCCGGATGACCAACGATCACAGGCTCATGGGGCCGTTTGTGAACCGGTTACCGACGCGGGTGCTGGCGTGGGGGTTGTTCGTGCTGATCAGCGGGGCGAACAGCTGGTTGATCCTGCAGTTTCTGGCATGACGCTGTCTGAAAGCCAGAAAAAAGAAACCCGGTGCGACGCGAATCACACCGGGTGTTTTACCAGGCTGCAACGGTTCTTCGTGGGTCCCCGTGCAGCCTGTTGAACGCGTTAGGCCCGCTCGAGCGCCAGTGCCACGCCCTGTCCACCACCGATGCACAGGGTGGCGAGGCCTTTCTTGGCGTCACGCTTGATCATTTCATGCAACAGCGTCACCAGTACCCGGCAACCCGACGCACCGATCGGGTGGCCCAGGGCGATGGCGCCGCCGTTGACGTTGACCTTGTTCAAGTCCCATTCCAGGTCCTTGGCTACAGCCAGCGATTGTGCGGCGAAGGCTTCGTTGGCTTCGATCAGGTCCAGTTGATCGATGGACCAACCGGCCTTGTCCAGGCAACGACGGGTGGCCGACACCGGGCCGATGCCCATGATCGCCGGGTCCACGCCAGCGTTGGCGTAGGCCGCGATTTTCGCCAGTACCGGCAGACCCAGGGCCTTGGCTTTCTCGGCACTCATCAGGATCACCGCGGCGGCGCCGTCGTTGAGCGACGAAGCGTTACCGGCAGTCACCGAGCCGTCCTTTTTGAAGGCTGGCTTGAGTTTGCCCAGGGATTCGGCGGTGGTGCCGGCCCGTGGTTGCTCATCGGTGGCGAAGGACAGGGGATCGCCCTTGCGCTGGGGAATCAGGATCGGTGTGATCTCATCGACAAAACGACCGCCTTCGATGGCGGCGGTGGCTTTCTGCTGCGAGGCGGCGGCGAATGCATCCTGCTGCTCGCGGGTCAGGCTGTACTTCTCGACCAGGTTTTCGGCGGTGATGCCCATGTGGTAATCGTTGAACGCGTCCCATAGGCCGTCGCTGATCATGGTGTCGACGAGCTGCGCGTTACCCATGCGCAGGCCGGTGCGGGCACCGGGCATGACGTAGTTGGACAGGCTCATGTTTTCCTGGCCGCCAGCGATGATCACCTCGGCGTCGCCGCAACGGATGGCCTGGGCGCCGAGGTGCAGGGCCTTGAGGCCGGATCCGCAGACTTTGTTCAGGGTCATGGCAGGCACGGCGAAGGGCAGGCCGGCCTTGATCGATGCCTGGCGCGCGGGGTTTTGCCCGGCGCCGGCGGTCAACACCTGGCCCATGATCACTTCATCGACTTGGGCAGGGTCCAGGCCGGTTTGCGCCAGCAACTGACGGATGACCGCCGCGCCCAGGTCAACGGCGGATACGTTTGCCAGGGAGCCCTGGAAACTGCCGATGGCGGTGCGTGTGGCGGCAACAATGACGACTTCTTGCATGGAATGATTCCTCACTGGTCAGCGAACTGCATTTCCGGAACGTGGTCCGGCACGATCAGTTTGCCGGCGGTTTTGGCAACGATCTCTTCAACGCTGACGCCGGGTGCGCGTTCCTTGAGATGGAAGGCGCCGTCCTGGATTTCCAGGTAGGCCAGGTCGGTCAGCACGCGCTTGATGCAACCGGCGCCGGTCAGCGGCAGGCTGCATTGGGACAACAGCTTGGACTCACCGTCCTTGGACGCGTGAGTCATGATAACGATGATGTTTTCCGCGCCGGCCACCAGGTCCATGGCGCCGCCCATGCCCTTGACCAGCTTGCCGGGAATCATCCAGGAGGCGATGTTGCCCTGTACGTCGACTTCGAAGGCGCCCAGCACGGTCAGGTCGACATGGCCACCGCGGATCATCGCGAAGGATTCGGCCGAGGAAAAGATCGAAGCGCCGATACGGGCGGTCACGGTTTGTTTGCCGGCGTTGATCATGTCGGCATCGATGGTTTCTTCTGTAGGAAAAGGACCCATGCCGAGCAGGCCGTTTTCCGACTGCAGCATGACTTCCATGCCTTCGGGGATGTAGTTGGCGACCAGGGTCGGAATGCCGATGCCCAGGTTTACGTAGAAGCCGTCCTGCATTTCGCGGGCGACGCGTTGAGCCATTTGTTCGCGGGAAAGTGCCATTGTTGTTATTCCTTCATTCGGTCCGGGGGCAGGGGATCACTTACGCACGGTGCGCTGTTCGATGCGCTTCTCGAACGTGCCGCAGATGATCCGGTCGACGTAGATGCCAGGGGTGTGGATCTGCGACGGCTCCAGCTCGCCGGGTTCGACGATTTCCTCGACTTCGACCACGGTGATCTTGCCGGCGGTGGCGGCCAGCGGGTTGAAGTTCTGGGCGGTGTGGCGGTAGATCACGTTACCGAAATGGTCGGCTTTCCAGCCTTTGACGATGGCGAAGTCGCCGGTGATGGATTCTTCCATCAGGTACTTGCGGCCATGGAATTCGCGCACTTCCTTGCCTTCGGCAACCGGGGTGCCGACGCCGGTCGCGGTGAAGAACGCCGGGATGCCGGCGCCGCCTGCGCGCATTTTTTCGGCGAGGGTGCCTTGGGGGGTCAGGATGACTTCGATTTCGCCCTTGAGCAGTTGTTCTTCGAACAGCTTGTTTTCGCCGACGTAGGAGGCCACGACTTTGCTGATCTGGCGGTCGGTCAGCAATACGCCGAGCCCGAAGCCGTCGACGCCGCAGTTATTGGAGACCACGGTGAGGTCGCGTGTGCCCTTGCGTTTGATCTCGGCGATCAGGTTTTCCGGGATCCCACACAGGCCGAAGCCGCCGGCGATCACCGTCATGCCGTCTTCAAGGCCTGCCAGAGCTTCCTCGTAGGAACTCACGCGCTTGTCGAAACCTGCCATATGCACCTCTTTTATTCTTTATGGGCGGCTGGCTAGCCGAATGGGGTTGAGTGTCTCGCCGCGAGATTGATTTGTTAAGTTGTTTTTTTGGCTGTATTAATTGATAAAACTCATCAAATTGCTGCTTTCGATCTTGCAGCTTAGAGCGTGTAGCTTACAACTGGAGCAAAGCACATTGACCATCAAGCAGATCCGCGCCTTCCTGGCGGTGGCCCAGAGTTTGAGTTTCGCCGTGGCCTGCGAGCGCTTGCACCTGTCTCAGTCGGCCCTGAGCCTGACCATCAAGGCGCTGGAGGAGAGTCTGGGCGGGCGATTGTTCACCCGCAATACGCGCAATGTCGCGTTGACCGCCGAGGGTGAATCGCTGGTGCCGCTGGCGCGCCGCCTGATTGCTGACTGGGACAATGCCGAAGATGAATTGCGCCAGCGCTTCACCCTCCAGCGCGGGCGCGTGACCCTCGCGGCCATGCCGTCGTTCGCCGGCAACCTGCTGCCACCGATCCTCAAGACCTTTCGCGCGCGCTACCCGAAAGTCAACGTCACGGTGAACGACGTGATCAACGAGCAAGTGCTGGAAATGGTCCGTGACCGCCAGGTGGAACTGGGGGTGGCGTTCGAACCGACCCAGAATTCGTCGCTGCATTTCACGCCGCTGTACGTTGACCGCTTTGTGGCGGTCGTGCCCCTTGATTCGCCGCTGGCCACGCGGGATGACATCGACTGGCAGACCTTGCTCAAGGAACCATTCATTACCTTGCAGCGCCCATCGACGGTGCGGGTGATGCTGGAGGAACACTTGCAGGCGCGGGGCATGAAATTGCCAGTGGAGTTTGAAAGCCATCAGTTGTCCACGGTCGGTCGGATGGTCGCCAGCGGACTGGGCGTGAGCGCGGTGCCGGCCCTGTGCGCCGGGCAGATGCGCGAACTGGGCGCGCGGTGCATCACCTTGCACGACCCGGTGGTGGAGCGGGCGCTAGGGGTGTTGACGTTGCCGGGGGGAGAACTGTCGGCGGCGGCGCAGGCGTTGTTTGATGTGCTTAAAGAAGAAAGTCCGGGTCGGCAGGCAGACGGACGTTGATCACCCTTCTTGTAGGAGCGAGCCTGCTCGCGATGGACGCCAGGCCACCGCGGGCATTCAGATAGCCCGCGTCATCGTTGACGTCCATCGCGAGCAGGCTTGCTCTACGAGGATTGGGTCGCGTCAGTGGTGGGAGAGGCGCTGTGCCAGTAACGGCAACAACTGCTCGCAGGACATCTCTATCTTCAAATCCAGCAGGTCGTCGGCCCGCGTCTTGCCCAGGTTGATCGCCAGCAATGGCTTGCCCTGATCCACCACCGCGCGGCACAGGCGAAATGCCGAATAGGCCATCAACGACGAACCGACGACCAATAGCCCGGCAGCCTTTTCCACCGCAGCCATCGCTTTGGCGGCGGTTTCCTGCGCGACGTTTTCGCCAAAGAACACCACGTCCGGTTTCATCCGTTCACCGGCGCAATAGGGGCAACGGGGTACTTGAAAGCGGGCTTCGAAGGCGGCATCCAGCAAGGTGTCGCCGTCTGGCGCCTGCACTGCATCAACGCCGGCCAGATAGGGGTTCTGTGCTTCCATCTGTTGCTGGATCGAATCCCGTTCGCTGCGTTTGGCGCAGTCCAGGCACAGCACCCGGTGCAGGCTGCCGTGCAGTTCGATCACGTCATGGCTGCCGGCCTGATCGTGCAGGGTGTCGACATTCTGGGTGATCAGGCCGCTGATCTGCCGGGTACTCTGCAAGCGGGCCAGGGTGTCGTGTGCCACGTTCGGTCGGGCCTGGCGCACCCGTGGCCAGCCGAGCATCGCCCGCGCCCAATAACGTCGGCGGGACTCGGGCGCGGAGAGAAATTCCTGATACATCATCGGCTGCCGGCCACGGCGTACGCCCTGATTGTCGCGATAGTCGGGAATGCCCGACGGGGTGCTGATCCCGGCACCGGTCAGAACCACGAACGGTTGATCGTCCATGAGCTGTTGCAGGCGGTCGAGTTGTTCGTGGATAAGGCTGTCGAGCATGTCGGGAAACCTGTAGGAGCGAGCTTGCTCGCGAAGGCGTGTCAGTCGACATCAATGTACCTGACCCACCTTCGCTGGCAAGCCAGCGCCTACAAAAGGCAACCGGGCTTATTTGCGTGCTTCAAGAATCAGGTTGAACGGCGTTTCCGTCGCCCGGCGGAAACTGGAGAACCCGGCTTCGGTGAACACCTTGCGCAACCGTGCTTCGCCCGCCTGGGCGCCGAGGCCGAGACCGACTTCCTGGGACAGCGAGTTGGGCGTGCAAATGAAGGTCGAGGCGGCATAGAACAAACGACCGACCGGATTGATGTTTTCATCGAGCGAGTCGTTGGCGAAGGGTTCCACCAGCAGCACCGTGCCGTCCGGTTTCAGTGACTCGTAGGCATGTCTGGCCGCGCCGACCGGGTCGCCCATGTCGTGCAGGCAGTCGAAATAGCAGACCAGATCATAGTCGTTGCCGGGGTAGCTCTTTGCCGTGCCCTGGAAGAATCGCGCCCGACCGGCCACGCCACCTTCTTCGGCGCGCTGGGTGGCGACGGTGACGGAGGGTGCGTGGTAGTCGAAGCCGACAAATCGCGACTCGGGAAAGGCCTGGGCCATGATCACGGTGGAGGCGCCATGCCCGCAGCCGATGTCCGCCACTTTCGCGCCGGCTTCCAGCTTGGCCACGACGCCTTCAAGGGCCGGCAGCCATTCGGCGATCAGATGGGCCTTGTAGCCAGGGCGGAAGAACCGCTCCGTGCCGCTGAACATGCACGGATGATGATCGCCCCAGGGCAGGGCGCCGTCGCCGCGCATGGCTTTGATCAGTTTGTCCTTGTCATGGAAAAACGATGCGACCACCCCGATTCCACCGGCGATATAGACCGGCGAGTCCTCGATGGCCAGCGCCAGGGCTTGTTCTTCGGGCAGGCGGAACTGTCCGTCGGTGTGTTCCATATAGCCGGAGGCGGCGTGGGCGCTGAGCCACTCGCGCACCAGGCGTGGGTTGCAGCCGGTCTTGCCGGCGAGTGTTTCAGGGGTGACTGGCTGACTGTCGGCCATGGCCCGGTACAGCCCGAGTTCTTCGCCGAGGATGACGTTGGCGAGCATCGCCGCGCCGCCCATGTCATTCACCAGTTTGCCCATGAAGTCATTGAGTCTGGCCTCGTCCATCACGTGTGCTCCTTCAAGAGGATCACGGTCCAGAGGCATTGTTTGCCTGGGCAAGCCGCCGCTGGGCGGTGGTCGTGGGGGATGTTCAGGACGATTTGCATGTCCTGGGTGCATTAAGTTTAGTTCGCTGATCGAATGGCGCTTTTTCCAGGCGACGAAGGTCCCCTGTGGGAGCGGGCTTGCCCGCGATAGCGCAGTGTCAGTCAACAAATAGGCCGGATCTGCCAGCCTCATCGCGGGCAAGTCGAATCGTTGGACCGCCGTTCCCACGGGGATTTGGCCAGCAGTGCCTGCGTATGTATCCCACTGTATCCAACCGCCATCCCGATACAGTCCCCCTCAATTCAAGGCCACCGGTGAACACAGAACAGATACATCACTTCGATTAACTGTGATTGCGTACTGACAACCCCAGGGATCGACACCATGCAAACCCCCATCATTTCAGCGAAGGCCAGCGCCGGGCTCGGCTTGCGTCGCGGTTTAATCAAAGACCTCCAGGCCGCCCCGGCCGGCCATTTCGATTTCCTCGAAGTCGCGCCGGAAAACTGGATCGGCATCGGCGGTGCCCATGGGGCGGCACTGCGAGCACTGGCCGAACGCTATCCGCTGTCCTGCCACGGGTTGTCGTTGTCCCTGGGCGGGCCTTCACCGCTGGATGTCGGGTTCCTGCAGGAGGTGCGGGTGTTTCTCGATCACTACAACGTGCCGCTGTACAGCGAGCACCTGAGTTATTGCAGCGATGACGGTCACCTCTACGACCTGTTGCCGTTGCCGTTTACCGAAGAAGCGGTACACCACGTCGCCGCGCGCATTCGTCAGGCCCAGGACATTCTCGGCCGGCGCCTGGCGGTGGAAAACGTCTCCTACTATGCCGCGCCACAGCAGGACATGGACGAGGTGACGTTCACCAACGCGGTATTGCGCGAAGCCGACTGCGACCTGCTGCTGGACGTCAACAACGTTTACGTCAACTCGATCAACCACGGTTTCGACCCACACGAATTCCTCGCCGGTATCGAGTCGAACCGGGTGGTGGCCATGCACATCGCCGGGCATTTCGATGAGTCCGACACCTTGAAAATCGACACCCACGGGGCGTCGGTCAAGCCGGCAGTGTGGTCGTTGCTGGCCGAGGCCTATGCCCGGTTCGGCGCCCGACCGACGTTGCTGGAGCGCGATTTCAACTTTCCGGCATTTTCCGAACTGGTCGCCGAGTTGCAGACCATTCGCCGTTTGCAGGCCGAGGAGGCAAGCCGTGGCCAAGCGCTCGTTGCATGAACAACAAAACAGCATGGGCCTGTTCCTGCGCGACCCTGAACGCTGTGGGCCACCCGCCGAGATGGACCCGGCGCGGGCACAGGTCTATCGCGACCTGGTGTTCGCCAACCTGTCGTCGTTGATCAGCGGCACCTTCCCGGTGCTGGTGAACATCCTGGGTGATGACCAGTGGCGTGCGCTGGTGCGGGCTTTTCTGCGCGACTACCGCGCCCACACACCGAAGTTCGGCGAGATCGCCGAGGAATTCGTCGAGTTCCTGGCGTCCGGACCGCAAGCGTTGGCCGATGGTTCCTGGCCGCCATTCATGGTGGAGCTGGCGCATTACGAATGGGTCGAAATGGCGCTGCAACAATCCGAGGCCGAGCCTTTGCCGGCCGGCGATGCCAAAGGATTGCCGAGCCGCCCGTTGCACGTCTCGCCACTGGCCTGGCCGTTGGCCTATAGCTGGCCGGTGCATCGGATCGGACCGGGTTATCGGCCCGATACCGCACCCGCTCAGCCAACATTGCTGCTGGTGCGGCGGGCTGAGGACTGGCAGGTGAAGTTCTCCGAACTGAGCCCCTTGGCATGGCGCCTGTTGCAGCGCATCGACGAATTTCCCGAGCTGGATGGCCGTGCGCAATTACAGGGGCTGGCGCTGGAGGCGGGTGCGTCCGGGACGCCGACGTTCTTCGATGACGGCCTGGCATTGATCCAGCAGTTGCATGGAGAAGGGGTGGTGGGCGTCATCAACTGATTTTTTGCGGATGGACCCGATCCTGTGGGAGCTGGCTTACCAGCGATGGATTCACAACCACTTCTGTTATCCATCGAGTCCGCGCCATCGTTAAGGACCATCGCTGGCAGGCCAGCTCCTACAGGGCTCGTATACATCTGGATGTTGCACATTCGTTCCATGTGTTTCACCGTTGAAACACTCGTAACCCTTTGAATTTTATTTGCTCGATCCCCGCAATAAACCTCAAGCCTGGCCGATACAACTAACAGGCGCAGACAAACCCACTACAACAATGGCGCCTATCTGAAACGGGCGCGCCGACGCCCGCCATTCAGTGATCACGCAAGGATGCTCGTAGCCACCAACACCCGAGAATCATCCTATGTCACTGCGTAATCTGAGTATCGCGCCTCGAGCTTTCCTGGGTTTTGCCTTCATTGCCCTGCTGGTCATCGTGCTGGGGGTGTTTGCGGTGAATCGCATGAGTACCATCCGCCAGGCCTCCCTGGACATGGAAACGAACCAACTGCCCAGCGTCGGCTTTCTTGGCAACATTACCGAGAACGTGTTGCGCTTGCGCATTCTGTCGTTCCGGGTATTGGTCAACCGTGATCCGGCAGCGCTGCAGGACGCCCAGACGCGCATCGGCGTGCTGATCGACAAGGTGCACAGCGCTCAGGCCAGTTATGCCGCGTTGCCATCCCAGCCGGAAGAAGCGCAGCTGTACAAGGCGTTCACCGTGACCCTGGACAGCTACATGCAAGCCCAGGAGCAGATGCTGGAGTTGTCGCGCCAGAACAGGCTCGATGAAATGCGCACGCTGATCAACACGCGGATCAAGGACGGCACCGATCAGATGGGTGAGCAGCTCAACAAGTTGGTGGCACTCAATACCGGCTATGCCAAAACCGCCTCGGCCGAAGCGGGCGCCAACTACAGCAGCGCCATTATCGGCATCGTAGTCGCCGCTGTGATGGCCGCGCTGATGACCATCCTGTTGGCCTGGTTGCTGACCCGCAGCATTGTCACGCCACTGAACCGCGCCTTGCTGGCGGCGCAGACCATCGCCGATGGCAATCTGAGCAAAACCATCGAGGCCGATGGTCAGGATGAGCCGGGTCGGCTGCTCGGTGCCTTGTCGATCATGCAGGCCAATCTGCGCAAAACCATCGAACAGATTGCCGGTTCCGCCACGCAACTGGGGGCCGCCGCTGAAGAACTCAGCGCCGTGACCCAGGACGCTTCTCGCGGTCTGCAACAGCAGAACAACGAAATCGAACAGGCGGCCACCGCCGTCAACGAAATGACCGCTGCCGTGGAAGAAGTGGCACGCAACGCGGTATCGACCTCCGAAGCCTCGAACCAGTCGACCCAGGCCGCCCGCGAAGGCCGCGACCGTGTGGTGGAAACCGTCGACGCGATCCAGACCATGACCCATGACGTGCACACCACCTCGTTGATGATTGAAGGCCTGGCCGCCCAGGGGCGCGACATTGGCAAGGTGCTGGATGTGATTCGCGCCATCGCCGAGCAAACCAACCTGCTGGCGTTGAACGCGGCGATCGAAGCCGCCCGTGCCGGTGAGGCCGGGCGCGGTTTTGCCGTGGTCGCGGACGAAGTGCGGGCGCTGGCCCATCGCACGGCGCAATCGACCCAGGAAATCGAGAAGATGGTCGCCGGCATCCAGAACGGTACCGGTGAAGCCGTGGCGTCGATGCAGCAAAGCAATCAACGCACCCAAAGCACCCTGGAAATGGCGCGTGCGGCCGGTGTCGCGCTGGAGCAGATCACCCAGTCGATCCATTTGATCAACGAGCGCAACCTGGTCATCGCCAGTGCGTCCGAAGAGCAGGCCCAGGTGTCTCGCGAAGTCGATCGCAACCTGGTGAATATTCGCGATCTCGCCACCCAGTCCGCCACAGGCGCCAACCAGACCAGCGCCGCCTCCCATGAACTGTCACGCCTGGCGGTGAATCTGAACGCGCTGGTGTCGCGGTTCGTCATTTAACGCGGTACCCGTGGCCGGGGTTGCGGATTGACCCGAAACCCCGGTCTTTCAAGCCGAGCGCGCCGGCAACTTGAGCTGCGCGCACAAGCCACCACCCTCACGATTACTCAACGTCAGCGATCCCCCGATCGCCAACGCCAGTTGCTGTGCAATCGCCAGGCCCAGGCCGGTACCGCCGGTGCTGCGGTTGCGGGAGTTTTCCACGCGGTAGAACGGCTGCATGACCTGGGCCAGTTCCTCTTCGGCGATGCCCGGACCACGGTCCATGACTTTCACCGACACGCTGCCGTCGGCCTGTTTCTCCACCAGTAATTCGGCAGAACCAGCGAACTTGAGGGCGTTGTCCGTGAGGTTGACCAGCACCCGGCGCAAGGCATGGGGGCGGGTGTCGATGACGGTAGCGCTCTTGCCGTGCAACTGGACCTCTTTGCCCATGTCCTGGTAGTCGAAGACCAGGCTGTCGAGAAACGAGTCCAGATCCGTGCGGCGGCTTTCTTCGGTGGAGCCATGGATGCTGCGCGCGTAGGCCACACCTTCGCGCACCAGGTGTTCCATTTCGCCGAGGTCGTTCCAGAGTTTGTCTTTTTCGGCGGAGTCGTCCATGAATTCGGCGCGCAGTTTCATCCGGGTGATCGGCGTTTGCAGATCATGGGAGATCGCCGCCAACAGTTGCATGCGCTCCTTCAGGTAGGCGGCGATGCGCGCCTGCATGGCGTTGAATGCCTTGGCCGCGTGCGCCACTTCGGTCGGGCCTTTTTCGTCGAGCAGCACCGGGTGGGTGTTGGGGTCGAGGGTGTCCACGGCTTCGGCGAGACGGCTCAGGGGGCGGATGGCGATGCGCACGGCCAGCCAGGTGCAGGCGAGCATCAGCGCCAGTTGTCCGAGCAGGACGATGGGCAGCCAGGGCGACAGCGGCACCATTGCAGGCCGTACGTCGATGGTCAGCGGGCTGCCGTCCGAGAGTTTAAGGTGCACCTGAAAGTGTTTTTTCGGCCCGGGAATGTCGGTGAAGGTCATCGGGTAATCCTGGCCGATGGCGTCCTTGATCGAGGCCATCGCAATCGGCGCCTCGGGCATGTCCATGTCCATCGGCGTGCCTTTTTCGCCGTCACTGAGCAGATAACCGTAATTGGCCCGTTGCAGTTGCTGCAGCCAGCCGGCGCGCTCATTGGCCGGCAAGCGGTCGAGGATGGCGATGGAGGTCGAGACGTCGGTTTCCAGGTTGCCCAGCATGGTGTTTTTCGAGCTTTCATAGCGCTCGTAGTACTGCGCACCGAATGACAGGGCCTGGGCGAGGATCAGGCCGATCAGGAAAATCAGCGACAGCCGCGACGCCAGGGTGCGAGGCCAATGCATCGATAGCCTCACGAGGGGGCACCGACGATTTCCACTGGCAGGGAAAACACGTAGCCCTCGCTGCGCACGGTCTTGATGTAGGCCGGTTCGCGGGCATCATCCAGCAGGCGCTGGCGCAAGCGGCTCACCAACAGGTCGATGGAACGATCGAACAGGTCGGCGTCGCGACCCTGGGTCAGGTTGAGCAACTGGTCGCGGTTGAGCACCCGTTGCGGATGGTCGAGGAATACCCGCAGCAAGCGATATTCCGCACCGCTGAGCGCGACCATGGTGCCGTCCGCATCGAGCAGGTGGCGGGCCGAGGTGTCCAGGCGCCAGCGCCCGAAAGCCAGCAGGCGACTGGTTTCGGTGACCACCAGGTTCGGTGGCAGCATGCGTGTGCGGCGCAGCACGGCGTTGATTCGCGCCAGCAGTTCACGGGCGACGAACGGCTTGACCAGGTAATCGTCGGCACCCATTTCCAGGCCGATGATGCGATCGGTTTCATCGTTGCGGGCGGTGAGCATCAAGACCGGGGTGGCCTTGTGTTTGCCGGCGCGCAGCTCGCGGCAGAGCATCAGGCCATCGTCGCCCGGCATCATGATGTCCAGCACGATCAGGTCCACCGGCGTGGATTCGAGGAAGCTGCGCATCTGCCGGCCATCCGCCACGACCGTGGTGCGCAGGCCGTTCTTCTTGAGGTAGTTGCCCACCAGTTCGCGGATCTCGCGGTCATCGTCAACGATGAGGATGTGATCGACGTGTTCCATGGGTGCCTGCCTCTGTCAGTGGGGGATGTCGCACAGTTTATCGAGCCTTGGCCCGCTCGCCCGTAGCCCTTTGTATTGCAGTGTATCTGGCCAGTCGGTGGATACACACAGACGCAAAAACGCGAATTTTCAGGGGGTTTGTATCCCTGTGTATCCCGGCCCGGCTTTGATACTTGCCGATTTACCCGCGCCTGTTCCCGACACATACGGGATACCTCAGGGGCTTCTAATAGGTTCCATCGAGGCACACCCAACCGCCTCTAGCCAACAAACGACCTATCCGTTGAAACCTTGAGGAAAACGCCATGAACACCAAAGCCGTCTACGCCGCGTGCCTGTTTGCCGCCCTGAACATCTGCACCTTGTCGGCCCGCGCCGAAGCGGATACGAGCCCTAAAACCTACACCTACGGCACGCAACTGGACATCAAGAAAGTGGTGTCGTCGAAACAGGACGCCACGCCTTCCTGCGGGGTTGTGGATGCACAACTGACCTACCTGGACTCCCAGAGCAAAACCCGGGTCCTGGACTATCGCAAGATTTCCGACAGCTGCAACTCGGACAACTGAGTCCTTCGATCAGCCATTCCCTACAGGAGCTGGCAAGCCAGCTCAGGGGTGCGTGTGTGCATTGCCATCCTCTTTTTTCAAGGTGACTCCATGTTCCTCATCGCTTTCCTGGGCGGCCTATTGACCGTCCTCAGCCCCTGCATCCTGCCGGTCGTGCCGTTCCTGTTCGCCGGCGCCCATCGCACGCGCTCATCGATCCTGCTGACCCTGGGCGGCATGGTGCTGACGTTCGCCCTGATTTCCAGCCTGGCGGTGGTCAGCAGTGAATGGGTGATCAAGGCCAGCAGCACCGGGCGTCAAGTGGCCCTGATCGTGATGGTGCTGTTCGCCCTGTCGCTGATTTCCGCACGGGTTGGCGATTGGCTGGCACGGCCTTTCGTTCTGCTGGGTAACCGTATCGACCCGAACAGCCGCAAAATGTCCGGCCCGTTGAGTTCGATCATGATCGGTGTCGCCACCGGCCTGCTATGGGCGCCGTGCGCCGGGCCGATCCTCGGGGTGATCCTCACCAGCGCCATGCTGCAAGGCGCGAATGCCGGGACCAGCCTGTTGCTGGTGGCCTATGGCACTGGCAGTGCGTTGTCCCTCGGCACCCTGATCTTCGCCGGTCGCGGTCTGGTCAATCGTCTTAAACCCTCGATTCCCGTAACCGGTTGGTTGCGTCGTGGCGCTGGGGTGGCGGTGCTGGCCGGTGCCGTGATGATCTCCACTGGAGCCGATGACGTTCTTTTGGCCAATACCTCCTCGGAAGGGGTCAGCAGTGTCGAAAAAGGCTTGCTGGAAACCGTGCCGAAAGTCGTCGACTACCTCGTCAGCAAGGTCAAGGCCGATTCGTCCATGGACGATGCCAAAGGCGCCATGCCGTCGCTGTCCGGTGCCGTGGCATGGATCAACTCGCCAGCGCTGAGCAACGAGTCGCTCAAAGGCAAAGTGGTGCTGGTGGATTTCTGGACCTTCGACTGCATCAACTGCAAGCACACCCTGCCGTACGTGAAGGACTGGGCGAAGAAATACGGGAAGGACGGCCTGGTGGTGATTGGCGTGCATACCCCTGAGTATGGGTTCGAACGCATCATCGACAACGTCAGGGACAAGGTGAAGGAATACGGCATCACCTACCCGGTGGCGATCGACAACAACTACGCGATCTGGCGCAACTTCGACAACCAGTATTGGCCGGCGCACTACCTGATCGATGCCAAGGGGCAGGTGCGGTACACACACTTTGGTGAGGGGAGCTATGAGACCCAGGAGAAGATGATCCAGCAGTTGTTGGAGGAGGCGAAAGCCGCCGTTCCGTCAGCTTGAAATCGGTGGATCGCAGCCTGCCGCAGCTTCGGGGAAGCGCGCAGGCTGTGGCCTTCTTGCCCTATCAAGGGCTCACAGCACGGTGAGCCGTCACTCTTTTCTCCTGACTGCGCCGCCACGCCGCTGGCGGCGATCCGAACTCTCGCCTGAATGCCCGACTGAACGCCGTATCCGTCTGGTACCCCACTTCTTCGGCAATCCGCAGCAGCGAACTGTTACTGCTGCGCAACAGATTGGCGGCCAGCAACATGCGCCATTGCGTCAGGTACTGCATCGGCGAAATCCCGACCAGTTGCTGGAAGCGTTCGGCGAGTACCGATCTGGAGGTGCCGGCGGTCCGAGCCAGCTCTTCCAGGGTCCAGCAGTGACAGGGCTTGTCGTGCAGGGCGTTGAGGGCGGCGCCGACGATCCGGTCGCTCACGCCGGCCAGCCAACCGGTTCGGCCCTTGCCCTGTTCGTGCATGTACAGACGCAGTACCTCGATGAACAAAACTTCGGCCAGCTTCGCCAGCACACCTTCGCCGCCCGGCCTGGGGGAGCGGGCTTCGGTCAGGGCGTAACGCACCGAAGATTCCAGCCAGATACCGGCCGCCGAGCCGCGTACATTGACTCGCACCACGGGCGCCAACCCCGTCAGCAACATCCTCGCCAACCGCGTGTCGCACGCCAGATAGCCGCACACCAGGCGCGTGGTCGCGCCGCCACCGCCATAGCTCAACTGCCGGGGCCGGCGCGACAAGACCGCATCCAGACGCGCGCCGCTGGCCGGAATCAGGCCTGGTGCGGAGCACATGCGATGGGCGTCGCCTTGCGGGAACACGACGACATCGCCAGCCGTCAGCAGCAGCGGCGGGTCATTGCCCAGTTCGACGTAACACTCGCCTTCGGTGATCAAGTGAAAGATCACCACCCGTTCGGCGTTTGGCTCCAGGAACGGCGCGGCGCTGTCGGCGCTCGGTGACTGGTAGCACCAGGGCGCGGTGAACCGGGCGTTGATGAAAATCGCGCCGACCAGGCGCACGACACGCAGGGTCTGTGACAGGGCATCCATGAGGGTTTTCCCATGCCGATCGTGGGTCAGAAGCTGATTGTGAGCCTGTCTCGGCCCAGCATGAAACCTCCGGACGATCGGACAGTCTTGGCCGACGATCGGGCAGGACGCCGCCATTGCCCGGCGCGATAGTGGTCATGCAGGGCCCGCCGGCCCTGTCATCCATAACAAGAATGAGAGGTTGCCATGCCTAAGTTCGTCATAGAACGCGAGATTCAAGGCGCTGGGACACTGTCACAAAGGGATTTGAAAGCCGCTTCGCAAAAGTCCTGCCGGGCGTTGCGCGAGTTGCCGGAGGTGCAGTGGCTCCAGAGCTATGTCACCGGTGACAAGCTCTATTGCGTGTACATCTCGCCCAGCGAAGAGCTGATCAGGGAGCACGCCAGGCTGAGTGGTTTCCCGGCCAATCGCATCTCTGAAGTCGCCCACATCATCGATCCCACCACGGCGGAATAAGCCGGGTTGCGTTCCAAACCGCAACGGAGCGGAATTCATGAGTACACCCATTGATCTTGTTGCCCTGAAAAACCGTCAAATGGCTGCCTGGGCCAGTGGCGACTACGCCGTGATCGGCACCACCCTGCAAATCGTCGGCGAACAACTGGCCGAAGCCTGTGACCTGCTGTGCGATGAGCGAGTGCTCGACGTGGCCGCCGGCAACGGTAATGCCACGCTGGCGGCGGCGCGTCGAGGCTGCATCGTCCGCTCGACGGACTATGTCGCCGCATGGCTTGAACGCGGTGAGGACCGGGTCAGGGCAGAGCGCCTGAATGGCAATGTCGTGTTTCAGGTGGCGGATGCCGAAGCGTTGCCCTTTGAAGACGCCAGTTTTGACGCGGTGCTTTCGACCTTTGGCGTGATGTTTGCGCCGGACCAGCCCAAGGCTGCCGCGGAACTGGCGCGGGTCTGTCGGCCGGGAGGCCGGATCGGCCTCGCCAACTGGACACCGGAAGGCTTCGTCGGCCAGATGTTCAAAACGCTGGGTAAACACCTGCCTCCACCGCCCGGCGCGTTGCCGCCGTCGCAGTGGGGCACCGAAGCCTGGCTGCGGGCGCACTTCGACGAGCGCGACTTCCTTGTCCAGGTCACGCGCCGGATCTTCAACTTCCGCTATCGCTCGGCGGCGCATTTCATCGACACCTTCCGGGCGTGGTATGGGCCGATGCACAAGGCCTTTGCCGCGCTGCCACCCGACGGCGCCCAGGCTCTGGAGCATGACCTGATCGAACTGATCAACCGGTCGAACCGGGCCGGGGAAAAGTCGCTGGTGGTGCCGGGTGAGTATCTGGAGGTGGTGATCAGCAGGCGTTAAGTCGAAAGCGCATCATCCTGTGGGAGCAAGCTCGCTCCCACAGGTGATTCGTGCGGATGTCAGGTGAGTTAAACCACCTCCGCTCCCCGAGCCACCAGCAACTCGCGCAGCACCGAACGATGACAATGGGCTTCGTCCTCGCAGTAACAGCCGACGGCCAGCGAGGTGTGATGGGAGAGGGCGGCCAGCAGATCGAGCAACTGGCTGGGCGCCGGATGGTTCATCTCGGCCTTGAACTTGCGTTTGAAGGCGTGCCAGGCCTTCTCGTCTTCGGCGGACTTGGCTTCGTGCACCAGTTCCTGGCTCGGAGACAGCAACGGTTGCCAGACATCATAGAAATCCCGACTGGCGAACTCGGCCTTGGGTACGCCCCGGGGTGGGCGGCGCACGGTGCCCAGGCGCAGGCCTTCTTCGGGTTGGCGCGGGGAGCCGAGTCGCACGATGTGGATGGGCATGGCGCTACTTGAGCCGTGAGCCGTCGAACCACTCCAGCGCCGTGCGCCACAAGCAGATCCCCAGAAAGTACGCCGACATCAGCAGCCAAAGCCCCATGACCATCGGATTGCTCACCGGATGGTTGATCACCAGCGACAAACTGCACAGCAACCAGATAGCCGTCACGGCGATATTGACCGGCATGAAGCGGCGCACGCGGAACGGGTGCAGGAACTTCATGCGGGTCAGGGTCAGCAGCGCCAGGCCGATCACGGTGAGGAAGGTCACCCACGGCGACGGCGCGATGATGTACAGGCACAGGGCAACCACGTTCCAGGCGGCAGGGAAGCCCTGGAAGTAGTTGTCCTTGCTTTTCATGTTGACGTTGCAGAAGCAGAACAGCGATGACACCAGGATCAGCGACACGGTCAGCAGCAGGGTGTAGTCCGGCAGCGGAATGTAGCGGTAGATGAACAGCGCCGGAATGAAGACATAGGTCAGGTAGTCGATCACCAGGTCGAGGATCGAGCCGTCGAAACTGGGCAGCACCGACTGCACATTGACCTTGCGTGCCAGCGCACCGTCGAGTCCGTCGACGATCAGGGCCACGCCCAGCCACAGCAGGCAACTGGTCGGCTGGTTATCGAGCAGGGCGAGGGTCGCGAGGAAGGCAGTGACGACGCCGGTGGCGGTAAAACCATGGGCACCCCATGCTTTGAGCCTGGCGATGTGTAGTGTCGATATCACGGGGGCGTTCTCCAGAAAGTGAAGCAAGCCAGTCATCACCCTCATCTGGCGGGCGGCGGCAAACCGGGTCGGGTTGCAGGTATCGACCGGGTATCCGGGAATAAGGTTCACCACTCATGAATCTTAGCTGCGCCGTAAAAAAATACTGCGGATAAATCTAAGGCCGCGAGGAGAGGACGTGTCAGCCAAACGGTGGTGGCGCAATCGGGTGCGAGGACTATCGTTGCCTGACTGGATCACTCTCATCGATGAGGACGTCGTCATGAACACCAGCGATCTGCTCGAACAATTATTGCGGGCCGGCCAGGGCTCGATGTCGCAACGGGGCGCGGGTGGGGCGTCGGCTCAAGGTGGGCTCGGTGACCTCGGCGGGTTGCTCGGCGGCCTGCTGGGGGGCGGTGGCGGCGCTGCCGGTGCTGGCAGCGGTGGCCTGGGTGGCCTGGGTGGTTTGCTGGGCGGCCTGCTCGGCGGTGGTTCGCCAAGGGGCGGCGCGACCCCCTCGCGTTCCGGTGGCGGCACCAACTATGCCGCCCTCGCTTCCCTGGGAATGATGGCATTTCAGGCCTATCAAGCCTGGCAACGCAGCCAGGCCGCCGCGCCGCAACAGGCACCCCGCACCGTGGACCTGTTGGCCGGCCCGGAAGTCGAGGCACACAGTCACGCCATTCTTCGAGCATTAATCGCGGCAGCCAAGGCTGACGGTCGGATCGACGATGCCGAAAAACAGATGATCAGCACTGAAATCGGCCGTCACACCGACGACCCGCAACTGCAGCAGTGGCTTGATGCCGAAGTCGCCAAACCGCTCAATGCCAGTGAAGTGGCCCAGTCGGCCACCGACCCCGGCATGGCCGCGGAAATGTACCTGGCCAGCGTGATGCTGGTCGACGATCAGCAGGACGCCGAGCGCAATTATCTGGATGAGTTGGCGGCCGCCCTGAACATCGCCCCGGATTTGCAGGTGCATCTGGAACAGCAGGCCAAGGGCGGGGCGGCCTGAAGATCAGGTTATTGGCCGGGACGCCATCGTCGGAACGCCGCCCGGAGCAGGCTCGCTGCCACAGTTTGATCTGCGGTGAACACGGAACCGTGGCCGCCCCAAAATCCCTGTGGGAGCGGGCCTGCCCGCGATGACGGCGGTACATTCAGAAATGATGTCGGCTGCCAGACGCCATCGTCGGAACGCCGCCCGGAGCAGGCTCGCTCCCACAGTTTTATCTTAGGTGAACACAGATCCGTGGCCGTCCCAAAATCCCTGTGGGAGCGGGCTTGCCCGCGAAGAACGATAACGCGGTCAGCCTGCTGAAGTGGCATCCGGCTTGGGCAGCAGAAAGGTAACGTCATAGCGCTTGGCAATTTCAAAGATCCGTGGCAGGTCGTCGGGCACCTTGAAGCGGTCCATCGCGGCAAAGAACTGTCCGCCTCGCGGGTCGGACACCACGCCGATCATTCTCGCGGTAGGGCTGATGTTCTTGTACGCATGGACCGAGCCGCCGGGGATGTGCACATAGCCTCCGGCCGAGATGGTCGTGGCCTTGCCCTCCACCGTCACCTCAACCTGGCCATCGATGACCAGGAACGCTTCATCCCACGGATGAAAGTGCGGCGGCGGACCGCCACCTTGCACACCCTCCTGGATATGCACCTCAAAGGGTTTACTCAGGTCGCCGCCAGCGAGAATGGTGATCGTCTCGCCGACGACATTGACCGGCGCAGGTACATTTCCGGCGTCGATGACGTGAACCGTGCGCATGATTGCTCTCCCAGAGTGAGTCAACACCGGTTGAGTATAAGCACTGGAGCGCACCCCCCGCCTGGCCGCACGGGCCGTCTGTCCGGGCGTTTTCAATGCCGATGGGATTTTCCTCTACTTCGCCATTTTCTCAGTCGTGTCTGCTCGAGAGCGCAGCTGGTTTTAGCCTAGCCTAGACCTTCATGTCAGCTTTAATAGCGGACGCCATTGCGGGAACAGTCCTGATGTTCGTAGGAATTAAGGGGCTCGCTCCTTTGCCTGGATGGCAGATGCTCGCAATATTCGGTTATGCGCTGTTCTCCTGTTTAATTTTGAACGACACTTTGAAGGTTGCGATGATCAGATGGCGAGTTCCCAATGCAGCTTCAAGGCAACCAGTAATCGTGCCGGCGGCACCGAAAGGCGGAATATGAAAATCAATTCAGAGGATTTTAAAGTTCGGGAAGGCGACGCGGTCAATCTCCGTAAGTGGCCGACTAAGGTGGAACCCTTCTACAAATCAAAACAGCAATATCGCAAGCTTTTGAGAGCGCATGTTGCGCAATTGAGCGCGCAGCAACAGCTTCTTTACGCGTCCAATCGTTATGCCGTTCTGCTGATTTTCCAGGCGATGGATGCGGCGGGAAAAGATGGTGCCATCAAGCATGTGATGTCGGGGGTTAATCCGCAAGGTTGCCAAGTATTCAGCTTCAAGCATCCCAGCGCGGCTGAATTGGAGCACGACTTTCTCTGGCGAACTACACGTGATTTACCGGAGCGCGGGCGGATTGGCATATTCAACCGATCGTATTATGAGGAGGTATTGATAGCCCGTGTCCATCCTGAGATTCTCCGAAGCGAGGGGCTCCCGGATGCTCTTGAAAACAAGAGTACAGTCTGGCGCGACCGATATCGTTCGATCTCCAATTTGGAGCGACACCTCTCAGGCAACGGAACCCGAGTTGTAAAATTCTTTCTTCATCTCTCGAAAGAAGAGCAACGAAAACGCTTCCTTGATCGCATCGATAAGCCGGAAAAAAACTGGAAATTTAGTGCTGCCGACATCGAGGAGCGCACGTATTGGAAAGACTACATGCAGGCGTACGAAAAATGTCTTAGTGCAACGAGTACGACCGAGACACCTTGGTATATTGTGCCTGCCGATGACAAGAAAAATGCCCGACTAATCGTCTCTCAGATTTTTTCAGATGTGCTGGATGGACTGAAAATGTCATATCCAAAGACCAGTGAGGAGCGCCATCGCGAACTGTTGAGTATCCGCAAACAGCTCCTGAAATAATATTTAGCCCGCTCGAACTGGCTCTTCGCAGGAGTAAACAAGCGGATGCGATCATGAGTTTTATATCGTTGGCACGGTCAAGGCGGCATAACCCGTATACGTACCTAGCAGCATTGCGTTTTGTCGAGCGGGTTTGAGAAGCAAAGCGTCCAGCTTTGTGGGGCAGTAGATCTGTATGGACATCGTACTTAGCCCTACAAGCGGATGGCCATTACCGTGCCGGCCGCATGCCATAGGTGAAAGGGCAAAGTTTAATAATGCGTCCCGAGTTAAACGGAGAATACACTCCGCAATCAAAACAGCTAACAAACTTTACTTTCCAGGCTTGGCTGGTTGCTGCCCCTGCATATAGTTTTGGTGCCACATCATGTGATTCATCATCATCTGCTGCATACCCGTGTACCGGTCCATCATGTACTGGCGTTGACTCTTTTGCTCCGGGGGCAAGTTCGAGTAGTCCTGCCACCCCATCATGTGGCCACCACGCATCATGTGTCCATTTCCCATCATGGCTCCACCACCGCAGCACCCCATCATTCCCGGCCCCCACATACCGTTCATCATGCTCATTCCACTTTGCATCGTATTCCAATGCTCCTGAAGGAGCTTCTGCCGTTGTTGGGGATCTTGGGTCTGCTGAATTTTCTCCATTTGTGCCTGCATCTTCTGGAAGGTTTCTTGCGCCTGAGCCATCTGCTTATCGAACTCGGCAATATTCGGCGTTTGTTGCTGCGTCTGGGTCACTTGAGATTGCTCGGCTGCTAACGCCCAGGTGGGGGAAAGCGAAGCAGCGAGGATGAGCACCGCCAATTTTGAGTTTTTCATTTCGAGCTGCCTTTGTGGGGGGAGGGGCGAGCTGAATCTGATAAGTCAACCGATTGCGGTGTTTGGGTTCAACCGCACTCGCCCCAAATTATAGACTCCAGAATGACGACCACCTGCTAGCACTCAATGATTAGCAGATCTGCCCAAAACGACCTTGTCTTATGGCATTGCCAAGGTGCTCCTTCCAAGTCCTCTGTTGGTGCCGGACACTCTCTATTTTTCGAGGGCTGATTGACGTGCCGCTCATATCTGATACCGACCTCGGCGAACGTGTTAGCCGCACGATAGATCTCCTTGAATTACACTCGTTTTTGCTGAGCTATCAGCCCCATCCAAAATACAAAAAGCCCGACTTCGCGCCGGGCTTTTTGTTTTCTGTCATTCTGCGCAAGGATTGAATCTGGGTTGAAATCACATAACCAAATATCAAACCAACCTATGGTCAGATCTTTTCTAGATGTCGTTTATCCACTGGAACGTAAGCGCTCCCAACGCAGTCATCGCAAGCACGGCCATGACATGAAACGAGATAGCCCCAATTGCGGGAATGAACCTTACTTTTTGGCTCAACGAGGCAGATCCTGCCGAGGCTATTGAGAAGACAGCAAGCCCTATACAGAAGCTTGTGATGATCGCAAGGTGCCAGCGAGGGAAGAGAAGTGGCAAATCAGCCCAAAAGCCGATGGCCAGGCCAATGAAGAACCCACCGGCCACATTCGCTACCAGCGTTCCTGCGGGCATGCCTGGAAACAAACCCTTGAGCTTCGCCCCCAAAATGCTGCGTAACCACCCTCCAAGCGATGCGCTTATGGCGATGGCCACCAATGTTCTCACCAAGCGATCGAACTCCTTGCAGCTCCAGGGACTGAGCGCTTACGGATGTACTGAATGAAGAAGGGTGTGTTATCCAAAACGACCGGTAATGTAGTCTTCCGTCTGCTTCACTTTTGGCGTGGTGAAGATCTTATCGGTCACATCATGCTCAATCAATTCGCCCATGAACATAAAGGCAGTGTAGTCCGACACACGTGCGGCTTGCTGCATGTTGTGGGTCACGATGATAACGGTGTATTGCTCTTTCAACTCAGTGATCAACTGCTCAATACGACCGGTGGAGATCGGGTCAAGGGCAGAGGTCGGCTCATCCAGAAGTAATACTTGGGGTCGCAATGCGATGGTGCGCGCGATACACAGCCGCTGTTGCTGGCCCCCCGACAGACTCTGTGCGCTTTGTTTGAGCTTGTCCTTGACCTCGTCCCAAAGCGCGGCACCGTTGAGGGCTTGCTCTACGCGTGCATCCATTTCATGACGGGAGAGTTGTTCATGGTGACGCACGGCGTAGGCAACGTTGTCGTAAATGGACATCGGAAACGGTACCGGCTTCTGAAATACCATGCCGATATGGCTACGCAGCCGGTTCATCGAGTAACCAGGCGCGAGTATATTCTCACCGTTAAGCAGCACTTCGCCACGCGCTTCCTGCTTCGGGTACATGGCGTAGATGCGGTTGAATACCCGCAGTAGCGTCGACTTCCCGCAACCTGAAGGGCCAATGATTGCAGTGATGCGTTTCTCTGGAATATCCATATCGATGGACTTCAGGGAGCGCTGGTTGTTGTAAAAAAACTCCAGGCCACGAACGCGAATTTTTGTTTTCTCGTTGGCAGGGTCACGGCTATTCATCAGGTCAACCTATTGCGTAAAAGGATCAAGCGGGACAGTAAACTGAGTACCAGTACAAACAATGTCAGCACTAATGCGCCTGCCCAGGCCAAAGAGTGCCAGTCTTCAAATGGGCTCATGGCGTACTGGAAAACCACCACGGGCACGCTGGCAATCGGTTTAAGCAGATTGCTGCTCCAGAACTGGTTGCCGAACGCTGTAAACAACAGCGGTGCTGTTTCACCGGTGATTCTGGCGAGTGCGAGAAGAACCCCGGTAACAACACCCGCTTTTGCCGCTCGCAAGACGATTTGCAGTGTCAGTTTCCATTGCGGGACACCTAGCGCCAGCGCGGCTTCGCGCATGGTTGAGGGTTGCAGCTGAAGCATTTCGTCAGTGGTTCTCACCACGACTGGAATCACCAAAAGCGCCAATGCCAGGGCACCGGCGATCGCAGAGAAACCGACCTGATGGTTCGTCAGCAGGTTCAACGGCAGGATCACGCCGGTGTAAATGAACAGGCCCAGCACAATGGACGGTGCCGACAGCAGAATGTCGTTAATAAAACGGACGGTGTTGCCCAGACGCGAATGTCGGGCGAATTCCGCTAGCCAGATTCCCGCCATCAAACCAATAGGCGTCCCGATGAGCAGGGCGATAGCCGACATCAGGGCACTGCCATAGAAAGCATTTGCCAGCCCACCTTCCGTACCGGGCGGCGGCGTCATCTGTGTAAAGAGGCGAAGGTTAAGCGCCTGAAATCCGTTGATCACCGTGGTCAGCAGAATCCAGACCAGCCAGATGAGGCCGAAAGCAGTGGCACCACAACTGAGCACCATTGCCAGTCGATTCTTGAAGGCCCGGATTTGGTAGAGACGTTCGTTGCCAGTCATAGACCCTCCTTGCGTGAAAGCCGCATAAGCAGGAGTCGAGCTAATGCCAGCACGATAAAAGTGACGACAAACAGTAGGAAGCCCAGTGCAATCAGCGCGGAGCGATGCAGGTCGGTATAGGCTTCGCTGAACTCGTTGGCGATGACTGACGCAATGGAGCTGCTTGGCATCAGCAATGAGGCCGAGAATTGTTGAGCATTACCCAGCACGAAAGTCACCGCCATGGTCTCGCCCAAGGCGCGTCCGAGCCCCAGAAAAATTCCCCCTACGACCGCGGATCGCGTGTAAGGCAGAACGATGTCCCAAACCACTTCCCAGGTAGTGCTGCCTAGTGCGTACGCAGACTCCTTGAGGGTTGTGGGAACGGTACGAAACACCTCATTCATGACCGAGGTGATGAAGGGCATGATCATGATTGCCAGCACAATGCCCGCTGTCAGCATGCCGATGCCTAATGGAGGGCCTTGAAACAGTGAACCCACCAAAGGAAGTTCACCCAGATAGTCATTGATCCAGGGCGATAGATGCTCTGCCATGAATGGGCCGAAAACGAACAGCCCCCACATGCCGTAGATAATCGATGGAATCCCCGCGAGCAATTCAACCGCCGAGGCAACGGGCATCCGCAGCCAGGGCGGTGCTACTTCAGTGAGAAAAATCGCGATGCCAAAGCTGACAGGAACTGCAATCAGCAGCGCCAGAAAAGACGTCACGAGGGTGCCGTAAATCGGCACCAGAGCACCGAAGTGGTTGTTGACAGCATCCCATTCAGTGCTTGTAAGAAAGTCGAGACCAAAGGTCTTGAACGCAAGACTACCGCCCCAAAGTGTCGAGGCAGCGATGCTTGCCAGTAGCAACAGCACCAGCATTGCGGCGCCCAGCATTGAACGCTTGAACCAGAGATCATGACGCTGATCGCGAGTTGCACGCCTATCACTCGCAACGTCGCTCGTGTGAGTGGTCATGGCCAGGGGATGGACTGTGTCGTTCATAATTTGTCTGCTCACAAACAAACCCCTTCGCCAGGCAAAACTTGCTTGAGGAAGGGGTTTTTCAAGTTTTGCTGGATCAATGGGCGAAGTCAGACTTCCAATAACCTTCGATCCGCTTCACCAGGGAGTCAGGCAAGGCGACATAGTCCAGCGCCGAGGCCTGTTGCTGACCGTTCTCCAACGACCATTTGAAGAAGTTGAAAGCGGCTTGGCTTTGCTCGGCATTCTTCGGCTGTTTGTACATGATGATCCAAGTAGTCGCCGTGATCGGCCATGCGCTATCGCCAGGGGCGTTGGTCATGATCAGGTTGAAGTCCTTGGCGTTAGCCCAGTCGGCAGTATCGGCAGCCGCCTGGAACGCTTTGGAATTGGGCTGAATGAATTTCCCGGCGGCGTTCTTCAACTGTGCATGCGTCATCTTGTTTTGCAGGGCATAGGCGTACTCAACATAACCGATTGAGTTTTTGATCTGCTTCACGTAGGCGGAAACGCCTTCGTTGCCTTTGCCGCCCACACCAACGGGCCAGGGCACAGTAGTGCCGAAACCGATTTTCGATTTCCAGCCATCGCTCACTTTGGAGAGGTAGTTGGTGAAGTTATATGAGGTGCCAGAACCGTCGGAACGGTGAACGACGGTGATTTTGCTGTCGGGCAGTTTCATGCCCGGATTCAGAGCGACGATAGCCGGGTCGTTCCAGACAGTAATCTCACCCAGGAAGATTTTCGCCAGGGTCTCACCGTCGAGCTTCAATTGGCCCGGCGCGACACCCTCAATATTCATCACCGGAACGATACCGCCAATGACACTGGGAAACTGGCCCAGACCCCCGGCCTTGAGGTCATCAGCGGACAACGGGGCGTCGGATGCGCCGAAATCTACTGTGGCAGCCTTGATCTGAGCGATACCGCCGCCCGATCCAATCGACTGGTAGTTGATACGGTTGCTGGAGCTTTTGCTGTAGTCCTGCGACCACTTGGACAGAACCGGGTAGACAAAGCTGGAGCCTGCACCGTTAACATCGGTCGCATGAGCAAGGCCGCTCATGCAGAGGGACGCCAGCAACACAGACAAGCTTTTTTTAGTCAGCAACATCACGACAACACCTCAATGGAAGGAGTTAAGTGGAGGTACCCACCTATCGGAGAAGTGACGATTTAATTCTTTATATATTTCTGTCTGATGACGATTTCGGTGCTTTCAGTAATGTTTTGAAATAAATGTGAGTCGATCACATTCGCGCGAATGCTCGTCGAAAAAATGCCCGACTGCAACGGTCTGGAGCCCATGGTACGGCCGTTAGACCCTCATATGCGGAAGCGATGGTGGGAAGCCGAGCGAGGTCAGCCAGGCCAAACCAGCTCACATGATGAACAAATAGGCCATGAGCAAAACGCCCAGGATTGCCGTAATGACATTAATGCCGGGGCCAGCATTGACGCTGTAGCCAACAGGGATCTCAACGGGCTTGAGGGTCTTGACCACTTTTTTGTATTGCCAGGATGACCAGCAGGCAACCCATGAACCCAGCGTCAGAAAAGCCAGTCCGATCCAGAACGAAATATGTTTACCCGGGGGACTCAGAACGCCCGGCTTTAGCATTTGCAGCAGTAGCCCGGATCGTTCAATCACAAAGCCAAATGCCATCAGCGAAAGGCTGGTCCGGTTCCATGCCAGCAACGTTCGCTCAGCGGCAAAGAACACCCGTGGATCGTTCAGGTCGGACATTAAAATCTCCTTGTTCAAACAAAGTTTGAAACTGCTCCGCTCAGAATCGTTTAAGACAATGGCGATCTACTTGGACGTTTATGGATTCAGCTGTGGGGTTGACTCGCATGGCCCTGGCAGGGTGTTAAACCACGACCTGGAGCGTTCAACTGCCCTTGTCAGGCAGCGATGGCATTGGTAGACACTGAATGTCAATTAACGTCAGCCCTTCAGAGCACATTGAGAGGAATTTTCAGGTAACAAGTGCCATTGCCTTCAGCTGGAGGAAAGTTACCTGCTCGCATGTTCACTTGCACGGATGGCAGGATAAGTGTCGGCATGCCCAAAGTAGCGTCCCGCGCTTGGCGCATGGCGACGAAATCTGCTTCGCCAGTGCCTTCATGCACATGAACGTTATGGGCTCGTTGCTCGGCAATGGTGGTTTCATTGCGGTAGTCATCTCGACCCGGGGCCTTGTAGTCGTGACACATAAACAAACGGGTATCGTCGGGCAACTCGAACAACTTTTGAATGGACCGGAATAGTTTTCGCGCATCGCCACCGGGAAAGTCGCATCGGGCAGTGCCGTAATCAGGCATGAACAGCGTATCGCCGACAAAGCCAGCATCACCGATCAGATAGGTCATGCAGGCCGGTGTGTGTCCCGGTGTGTGGATGGCGTGCGCTTCGATTCCTCCGACCGAAAAGCGCTCACCGTCTTTAAGCAGCCGGTCGAATTGACGACCATCGGTGGCAAACTCGCTGCCAACGTTGAACAACTTACCAAAAGTATTCTGAACTACCGTGATCTGATCGCCGATGGCCAGTTGGCCGCCCAACTCGCGCTTTAGATACTGCGCTGCGGAAAGATGGTCGGCATGTACATGGGTTTCCAACAACCACTCCACCGTAAGGGCTTGCTCACGCACGTAGGCAATTAAACGTTCCGCGCTTTTGCAAGAGGTGTGACCTGATGCGGGATCGTAATCGAGCACCGAGTCGATAATGGCGCAGTGCCCTGTAGTCGGATCACTGACAACATAGCTGTAGGTATACGTAGCGGAGTCAAAAAAAGCTTCTACATGCGGTTTCATGATGGAATTCTCTTTTCGATACACGAAGTGGAGTGCTGATCTACCAACGGGCTTTGGCAAGGAGCCGTGATCAGCAATGCGTACCCAAACCACCACGGGCGCCTTCAGGCGCCCGCCAGTGTGCAACGGCTGGCGTTCAGCGACTGTTACAGGTTTTGATGCCCAGCAATGTATAGACAGGGCAGAAACGGAAAATGCCAGTGGCCAGCGGCACTAAGCCAATCCAACCCCATGCGCCGATCACACCGGACAGACTGAGGCCAATGAGAAGCAGGCCCGCGAGAATGCGCAGGCTGCGGTCTATGGTTCCAATGTTCGCTTTCATGGCCGATCTCCCGATCAATGGCTGCGCCGGCTCTCCAGCGCAGTAAACAACAACATGCCGGCCAGCATGGCCAACATGAACACGATCACTTGCCAG